>NZ_MUEW01000004.1:0-259247 GCF_001995655.1 Salinivibrio sp. IB868 | reverse complement strand
CTGTATAAGTTTATGTGCCTCTATCCATTTTTGTTCATTGATGGTGTACCCATCCAGAAAATTTAAAAAGAATCTGAGGTAAGCAAGAAATCTGAATTCATTAGGATTTTTATTGTTACAATAGAAATCATAAGAGAATTGGTTGAAAACCGTGATGTAATCTTCGTAAGGACATTCGTTTGAACTTAATAACGATACTACTTTTCTCTTTATAAAGTCCGATACTTCATTAGTCGTTTTAGAAGAAGTGAAGGTGTAACCTATTTCGTTAGCTACCGCTATAAAATCCTTCTTTGTTTTAAAATCTATACTCCAATCGTAACTCGATGTAGTCAGAGTAGAGAACAATTGATTCATCGCCACACCTTATATTTACAATAATATCAAAAACTTGCCAAATTATATGGTACTAAGTCAGAATACACCTTTTAAACTCACAGAGCGAGATAGATAGTGCCAGTGAACCAAATAAGGAAGCTCTGATAGGCCTTTTATCTATTCATTACTTTATGTACGTCAAAACTCAGTATCGTGAGCTGCACTGAGTATTAACATTAACTTGGAATGGAGCAAAGGTGTATTTTCTAAGATCGATGCTGTTGCCAAGTTTATCTAGAACTACACAATGTATATCCTGTTATTGCAAGGTCACTACCCATACTAAGTGCTTATCCTTCAGTGAAGCTGTACCATTGTTAATCATTGCTCTAAGTAATGCAAAACGACGATTACCTTCTAGCAAGTGAAAGGGTTCAAGCATAGGTCCTTCGCGTTCAGGATATCGATACTCTATGATGGGATGGTTATGATTGGAGGCATTTTGAGCAACTATAAGCGGAACAGGGGTTGTACCATGCTCAAGCATATAATCACAAAATGCTGGTGCATTATGGCGACCTGTTTTTAACCACCATTCCCCTTTATCTAATAACCGCTTTTCATCGTAAGGATAATGCTTGATGCTATTAATATCAGCATTAGGCATTTCTACCAACTGAAAAACCCATTTTGACAAGTTTGGAATGAGATTAAGCGCGTCAACCACATCGCCATCTCCTTTGCCATGTTCGTAAACCCATTGCCTTAAGACATCTTCTGGGAAATTGCTTAGCTCTTCAGGCATCGCATTGCAGAAATCACCAAAGCACACTTCATGTCCAACCTTTGGAAACTTAGTCATTTTACTTCCTTTTTACGGTGTGCTATTGGCATCACAGACTAAATTTTGCACGTAACTACTCTCATGATTATCAGTTCCGTGCAGCCCATCAATGTAAGCATACTAGTATGAGTTACTGTGCGCTGAGCGTTGCTTCACGGATTAGATTAGGTATGGAAAAGACAGGCTATCAATGCTTGTAAAGTTGCTGCCCTAACTGATTTTGGGGCAGTTCTGCGTTACGGTGTTCCCCCAAGCGCGGTACCGGCCAAGAGTATGCCATTGAAATGATGCACAACTTATTAGATCTCCCCAAAGCGCACGAGCCGTTCCTAGCATCACTAGACTTTACCCCCTACACAATAAGCTAAATCGCTGCCCTCAGCATTAAGCCAAGGATAATGACCTCTAGCGTGTATTTTTTGATGATTTTTTCATTTTTACACGCATCTCTTACGTAAGTTATGCCTTTTATCGACTTGCCATTACGCGTCTTTCAACGAGCGAACAAAGGTGGTTAGGCCTTCCTTGGTGAGGAGGTGTAGGCCAAAATCAAGATCAAAATAGTAGACGTACCCTTGGCTCTCTTCGCCAATGCCGAGACAAAATACAGCGTTACCGTAGCTGCCCATAAACGGAAGGATCGCTTCGTTATCGAGATAAGGGACAAAGTTTAGGTATACCTCTTCTAACTCATCTTCGGCAAACACTTCTTCAATTGGTAGTGTGTCGTCGGGAATAGCTTGGTTGACGGCATCATAATCAGTAAGGTCGACAACCTTATCTAAAAGCTCGTCTTCTTGCTCCCAAACAGGTGCCAGCATGCTCTTGATTGTGGTCGCAATGTTCATCTGTACCTCAAAGCCTTTTTTTAGGTGAAGGGTAAGTCATTATGCTATCTGTATTTTTCAGGTTATGTTCTATCACTGCTCGGCCACCAGTGTGCCGACGCCACCTTTAGCGACTGAGTGAGTGGACATGGTCGTCGCCGGTTAAGTGCGACAGCGCAATGTAAACCAGTACCACGGCACCGGCCATTGCGTAATCCACTGGATCGCTGTAGCCAGTGAGATAACAAGTGGGAACGAGTAAACTGACGTTAGTGAGTCATTGTCACATCGGCGCAGACCATCGTGATGAAATGCACTATCCCGCTTTATAGCACTGTCAGCTTATCGTGACTTGATATGAGTAATATTCCCGCACCTCTGGACCTGCTAGGCTAGATTTTTGTCGCTAAACTCGGTACATTGCACGCAAATAGAAACTATTCTCACTTTTATTTGTGGCAAAGCCACACCATCAAAGCATGTTTGCAGATATCACCATGATAAAATTGTCTTCATTTCGGCTCGCGCTCGGCGTTGCGTCCTGTTTGGCGCTGACCCCAGCAGTGAGTGCGGATCAACTCGAAAAGGCGCAAGCGATTGAGGGGAACACTACCCAAGAGGCCGCGCAGTCACAGTCACGGATTAATCGTCATTCTGATAGCAGCTTGGCCATGCGCCAAGAAATTGAGCAGCTACAAGCGCAGATCAGTAACCTGGAAATCTATCGCGATCACTTGCAAAACTTGGTGGTCAATCAGGATAAAGAGGCGACCAGCCTGCGGAATCAAATCGACGAGATTAAAGACACTCGCCAAGGCATCGTGCCTTTAATGTATCGCATGTTGGGTGGGCTCGAGCAGTGGCTTGCCGAGGATATTCCTCTCAAAGCCGATCAACGCCAAGCCCGTTTACAAAAACTTAAAGCCATGATGACCCGTGCCGATGTGGCGGACTCGGAGAAATTCCGTCGTATTCTCGAGGCATACCAGATTGAGCGAGACTATGGCAGCAAGCTTGATGCCTATCAAGATACCGTAGTGCTCGATGGTCGAGATCACCAGGTCGATGTCCTCCATCTGGGCCGTATGTCGCTGGTGGCGCGTAGCTTAGATGGTAAGCAGTATTGGCTGTGGAGTGCCCGCGATGATCAGTGGGTCGCATTGGATGCGAGTGTCGCGGAAGCGGTGGATAAGGCCTTTGCGGTGGCGCAAAAGCAAATGGCACCGTCATTGTTATCTCTGCCATTGAGTGCCAACCAAGGGGTGAAATCATGAGCTGGAAAACCCTGATTGCCGTAACCTGTTTTGTCGTCGTTGCGCCTTTTACCCACGCTGATGATCTTGTTGGTCAAACCCAACAGGCGCATCAACAGGCGAGTGAGCATAACCAAGCGCGAGAAGCACAATTCGCGATGACCGAGCGTGAGCTACGTGAGAAGCTCAATCAGCTCAAAGCCACGCGCAACGCGTTAGAGGCGGAAACCGAGAAGCTCAGTGACACCTTCAGCGATAACGAGCAACAACTGGCGTCGTTAGAAGATAAGCTGCGTTTGGAGTCGGGCAGTTTGGGTGAGCTGTTTGGTGTGGTGCGCCAAGCAAGTAAAACCATTCAGACCGACGGGGCGTCGAGCTATGTGGCGATCACTCAACCTGCGTTTAATCAAACGGTGGCGGATATTGTTGCCGCCGATACTTTGCCCTCGCTCAAGCAGCTTAATAGCCTGTGGCAGGGCATGCTCACGCAAATGCAAACCAGTGGCGAGTTGCAAGCCCTTTCTCTACCTGTGGTGAATGCGCAAGGTGTGTCGGCGGAACAGTCGGTGGTGCGAGTGGGTAACCTAGGCTTGGTGAATGAGCAAGGGTATTTAAACTGGCAATCGGCGCGACAAGTGGCCGTTCCCTACCGCGCCCAACCGGATGAGACGTTAACATCCGCAAAGCTTGAGCAAGCCATTACCAACGTGGGTGAGACCGTGCTTGTCGATCCATCACGGGGCTTTTTACTCGGACAGCTTGAAAATGCGCCAAGCTTGAGCGACCGCTTTGCGCAGGGTGGCTTCGTCGCCAAAGTGATCGCGGCCTTATTGACTGTCGGCTTGTTAATTGCTCTTTATCGCGGAGCTGTCTTGCTCTCGATTCACGCCAAAATGCATCGCCAGCTTAAACATCCTGAGTCGCCAGAGGATAATCCGCTTGGCCGTGTGCTGAAGGTCTATCATGATGCACCAAAGCGTGATGTGGAATCACTGGAGCTGCGTTTATTAGAAGCGGTGGTGGATGAGCAACAAGGCTGCGAAAAAGGCCTCTCGATGCTCAAACTGCTTGCCGCGTTAGCACCGATGCTCGGCTTACTGGGGACGGTGACCGGGATGATAGAAACCTTCCAAGTGATCACCCAGTTTGGTAATGGCGACCCGAAAGTGATGGCAGATGGCATCTCGATGGCGTTGGTTACCACAGTGCTCGGCTTGATTGCGGCCATTCCGCTACTGCTGGCGCATAATATCCTCAGTGGGCAAGCTGATCACATTCGCGGCATGCTGGAAAAGCAAAGCATTAGTTTGGTGGCTGAACAAGCTGAAAACAGTGATCAGAGAGCGGAAACCGGACAAGCGGCATGATAGACGTCGAGTTATTCTCACAGCTTGGCCAGCAAGATATTTGGAGCACCTTGCGTCATTTTATGGCGCAAGGTGGGCCCGTGCTTTGGTGGCTCGGTGTGGTGGTATTGGTGTGCTGGGTGTTGGTGATTGAACGCCTGCTATACCTGTATTCACGGTTCCCCGCACAACGTCGCGCGTGGGTTGCGGCGTGGCAAGCGCGTACCGATCACCATTCTTGGCATGCACGCGCCATTCGCCAAGGCTGGTTGTTTCAAGCCCAACAGGATCTCGGCCGTTATCTTGGCTTTATTAAAGCCTTGGTGGCGATTTGTCCGATGTTGGGGCTGTTAGGCACGGTCACGGGGATGATTTCTGTGTTTGATGTCATGGCCAGTCAAGGCACCAGTGAGCCCCGCTTAATGGCCTCAGGTATTTCAATGGCCACCTTACCCACCATGGCAGGTATGGTAGCTGCCTTGGCCGGTATGTTTGCCCATGCCCGTTTAGTTAAAGCCTGTCAGCGCCGTGAAATCGCGCTGGAGCAGGCGCTTCGGAGTCAGTAATGCGATTGATTCGAGCCCAAAAACAGCGCGAAGAAGCGCAGGTTGATTTAACCTCCATGTTGGACATTGTGTTCATCATGCTGATCTTTTTTATTGTCACTAGCTCGTTTGTGCGCGAGTCTGGCGTGGAAGTAAACCGTCCGGAAGCCAGCCACTCAACCAGCCAAAAAGAGGCGGGTATTTTTGTCGCGGTCACCGCCTCGAATGAGGTGTACATTGATAAGCGTCTTGTCGATGTGGAACGTGTGGAAGCGACCCTTGAACACCTGTTGCTCGATAAGCCTGACGCTTCGTTGGTGATTCAAGCCGATGAGTTGGCCTACAATGGCACCGTGGTTGAAGTGATGGACGCGGCGAAAGGTGCCGGCATTGGTAGCATTGCGTTGGCCACGGAGTCGCCGTAATGAAGCGATGGCTAATCTCATTGCCGGCGGCGTTGGTCTTTACGCTTGGCCTGTTTATGTTGATGGCGTTGATGGTCGGACAGTCGTCTCAGCGTCCTCAGGAGACGCCTTCCTCGGTAAGCATTGATATTTTCATGCAAGAGCCGGATACCGAGGTACAACGCCGCCAACGCAGTGTGCCGGAGCGCCCGACACCGCCTGAGGTGCCCGATCCACCGACGCCGGTCACGCAAACGCAGACACAATCCAGCGCGGCGCCACAACCGGATATGCCTAACTTGAATGTGCAGAGCAATATTCAAGGGGTGATGGTGCAAGCCCCGTCGCTAGGCGATTTAAATGTCAGCACTGGGCCGAACAATCAGCAGGCGATGCCGCTATTTCGGGTCGAGCCCAACTATCCACCACGCGCCATGCGCCGTGGCCTAGAGGGATTTGTGGTGGTGAGCTTTACCATTAGCCCCTCGGGACGTCCACAAGATTTGACGGTGGTCGATGCGAACC
This sequence comes from Salinivibrio sp. IB868, assembly GCF_001995655.1. Lineage (NCBI taxonomy): Bacteria > Pseudomonadati > Pseudomonadota > Gammaproteobacteria > Vibrionales > Vibrionaceae > Salinivibrio > Salinivibrio sp. IB868. The sequence continues at coordinate 253,185 of NZ_MUEW01000004.1, read as the reverse complement.
CGCCACGTGTTTTTGAGCGAGAGGCGTTACGCGCGCTTCGAAAATGGAAATATGAGCCGAAAGTGGTTAACGGAGAAGCCGTGGCCCAACCCGGTCAACAGGTGAAACTGGAGTTTAACTTACGCTAATGTTTAAACGACTCATTGTTACCTTAGTATTGTTCACTGCACTGCCAGTCGCCGCGCAGCTGTCACCCTCGGTGGCTCGCTCGATTGAAAAAGCACAAACGTTAGAGCAAGACGCCAAACTGGGTGAGGCGATTGCCGTGCTCGAAGCGCTGTCTGCTGAGCGCGCCTACGATAAAGCGTTTGTCGATCGCGCGTTGGGGGTGTTCTATTGGCAATATGGTAATAACGACAAGGCGATCGTCCATATTCAACGTGCGGTTGACAGTGAACAGTTGCAAGATGCGCAAGCCTGGCAAACCAAGCGTATGCTCGCTGATTTATTGTTGATTGATGGTCAATATGCCGCTGCACTTCAATACTACTATCCGCTGGCGCGTTCGGTTCCCAAAGAGAAATCGGATCAAGCGGAAGACGTATGGCTGCGGATTATGCAGGCGCACTATCAGCGTGAACAATGGAGCCAGGTATTAAACGCCTATCCAGCGTATCAGGGCGTAGTAAAAAATAGGGCCAGCGTGTCAGCGCTGTCATTGAAGTTGGGAGCGCAGCTACAACTTGAGCAATGGCGTGGGGCGACACCGACGCTTAAAGCATTGTTGAAGCTCGAGCCTGACAATAAGCAATGGTGGCGCCAATTGGCGGCCAACTATGTGCGCTTGGAGCAGCCAAAAGAGGCGATCAGCACCTATTTACTCGCCAAGCGAAAAGGGATAGCGCTTGAACCGAGTGAGCAGCGCACGGTGGCGCAGTTGTATGCCAATGTCGGCGTCCCCGAGCGGGCAGCGAAGTGGCTCAAACGCTTGCCTGAGAACGAGCAAGATGCGCAAACGCTCGCGCAGCAAGCAAGCTTATGGCAGCAAGCGCGAGAATGGCCTCAAGCGGTTTCAGCTTGGCGTTTAGCCGCACAAAAAGACCGTCAATACCATTGGCAATTGGCGTTAATGCAAATTCAGCAAGGCGACTATCAGCAAGCACTTACTTCGCTTGATAAGGCGGGTAAAGGGGCATCTGCTAAAGAGATAGCGCTGACAAAAGTGCGCGCCTACTACAAACTGAAGCAGTTTGACCAAGCCCTTGAGCAAGCACGCATTGCTAAAAAGATTGCCCCTGATGAGGCGGTAGAGAGCTGGTTAACGTTTTTGAAAAAGCGTCAGACAATGCAGCGAGGCTGATTAAGTCACAGGTAGCGAGTGACCCTTGGTCGGTTACTCTGATAAAAAGCCCCAGCTTGGTGCAACACCAGATAGCCGGGGCTTTTTTGTGAAAACGTGTTGTGTCTATCCTTTGCCATCCGCTGTGTTGATCACGTTCGCCAAACTATAGGCACAAAAAAAGGGCGCCTGAGCGCCCTCTATCAATCAGATCTGGCTTCTTATGCGACGGTAACGTCAGATGCCTGTGGGCCTTTTTGGCCTTGCTCAACGGTGAAGTTCACACGCTGGCCTTCAGTTAGGGTTTTGAAACCTTCGCCAACGATCGCACGGAAGTGTACAAACACGTCTTTTTCGCCGTTGTCACGAGTGATGAAACCGAAACCTTTCTCTTCGTTAAACCACTTTACGATACCAGTTGCTTGATTAGACATAATCATTCTCTCTTAAATTACAAAAAATAGGATAGCTTTGAACGGAGTCGATGAAATGTCTAAAAGCGAAAGCGGGTAACGTTAGAAACTCTATAATATTGATAATAGCGTAGCTTATGTTGACTTTTACTTGATGTATCATTGATGCTCCATGTTCCAGAGCTGTGACCACCATACAGCATTACGCTCACATGTAAAGCGTTGTGAGTATTTTTATTTAATCGTTGGGTGAAGCGTTGCGATTGGGCTATTTATCGCCCCTTCCCCAATCTTTTAACAGTTGGGCTACTCCCATTTTCGGGTGATTCAACACGTTGTCATCTTGGGTGACTTCACCGACCACATCATTGGGGTTATAGAGCGAGCAGGTTTTCATTGATAGGCAGCCACAGCCAATGCAGCCACTTAAATTGGCCTGTAACTGCTGTAAGCGTGCGATTTGCTCATTGAGGGTGGCATCCCAGCGCTGTGCCATATCACGCCATTGCTCTTTGGTGGGAGCGCGGTGAGAGGGCAATTCACTTAATGCTTCGCCTATCTCTTCAAGTGAGAGCCCCACATGTTGTGCTGCTTTAATCACCGCAAGACGACGCAGAACAGCGCGGTCGTAGCGGCGTTGATTGCCCGCATTACGCCAACTGGTGATCAAGCCTTTTTGCTCGTAAAAATGCAGGGTAGACACCTTTAACCCCGCGCGTTTTGCCACTTGCCCAACGCTCATTTCCATCTTTTTTCACCTTTTTCTGCCACTCCATGTTTACCTCAATATAACTTGAGGTTTTATCCTGACTAGCATCTTCACAACACAATGAGAGGGGAATCACGATGAAAGAAATGAAAGCGGGCGTTACCTCAATGTTATTGGCGATTATCCAAGGTGTTCAAGGGCGAGTTGGTACGAGCCGTAAACCGAAAGCAGTGCCAATCGCATCGATGCCAGCCCACCTTCAAAATGACATAGGGGTGGATACTCTGGATGCTAATGTGCGTCCCTCGGCGAGTCGCTTTCTATAAGCGCGCTGCATCTGTCGCTGTTACAGCATGGGTTGCAGGATGCGAGAAGCGAGGGTAGAAAAAAGGCCAGTCATTGCTGACTGGCCTTCGCAGAATTAACGTGCCGTGGAGATGCGATTAAGCGAGCAACTCTTCAGCGGTGTTAACCACGTTTTCAACAGTAAAGCCGAACATCTTGAACAGCTCGTCAGCCGGTGCGGACTCACCGAAAGTGGTCATGCCGACAACGCGGCCATCTAGACCCACGTACTTGTACCAGTAGTCGGCGATACCCGCTTCAATGGCGATACGTGCTGTTACGTCTGATGGCAGCACGGACTCACGGTAGGCGGCGTCTTGCTTATCGAACAAGTCAGTGCTTGGCATAGAGACGACACGCACTTGCTTGCCGGCGTCGTTCAGTTTCGCAGCTGACTCCATCGCCAATTCGACTTCCGAGCCCGTCGCAATCAAGATCAGATCAGGCTTGCCTGCTGAGTCTTTTAGGATGTAGCCACCTTTGGCAATGTTAGCCAATTGTGCGTCATCACGCTCTTGCTGAGCCAGGCCTTGGCGAGAGAACACCAGGGCACTTGGGCCGTCCTTACGCTCAACCGCTGCTTTCCACGCGACCGCGGATTCAACTTGGTCACACGGGCGCCACATGCTCATATTCGGCGTTTGGCGCAACGTGGCCATTTGCTCAACTGGCTGGTGAGTTGGACCATCTTCACCTAGGCCAATCGAGTCGTGGGTATACACTTGAATATTCTGCACCTTCATCAGGGCAGCCATACGCATCGCGTTACGTGCGTACTCCATAAAGATCAGGAAGGTCGCACCGTAAGGCACAAAACCGCCGTGCAGGGCAATACCGTTGATAATGGCGGTCATACCAAATTCACGCACACCGTAGTGCAGGTAGTTACCGCTGGCATCGTCGGCACTGATCGCTTTCGAGCCTGACCACATGGTCAAGTTAGACGGTGCCAAGTCAGCAGAACCACCGAGCAGTTCTGGCAGTAGCTTGCCGAACGCTTCTAACACGTTTTGTGATGCTTTACGTGATGCGATTTTGGCTGGGTTAGCTTGCAGATCGGCAATCAGCTTTTGCGTTTCGCTGTCCCAGTTGCTTGGCAGTTCGCCCTTCATGCGACGAGTAAACTCAGCGGCTAGCTCAGGGTATTGTGCTTGATAGGCGGCGAACTTCTCGTTCCATGCGGCTTCTTTGGCCGCACCGGCTTCTTTGGCATCCCACTGTGCGTAAATCTCTTGTGGGATCTCAAATGGGCCATGCTCCCAACCGAGGAATTCACGCGCGGCTTGTACTTCATCATCACCCAGTGGTGCACCGTGGCAGTCGTGGCTGCCCGCTTTATTGGGTGAGCCGTAACCGATGGTGGTCTTGGTGCAGATCAATGTCGGCTTGCCGGTTTCCGCTTTTGCCGCGTCAATGGCCGCCTGAATAGCCGCCGAATCATGGCCATCTACTGCAGGGATTACGTGCCAGCCATAAGATTCAAAGCGTTTCGCGGTATCGTCAGAGAACCAACCTTCAACATGACCATCGATAGAAATGCCGTTGTCATCCCAGAAGGCGATCAGCTTGCCCAGGCCTAGGGTGCCGGCGAGTGAGCATGCTTCGTGTGAGATACCTTCCATCAAGCAGCCATCACCCAAGAATGCGTAGGTGTGGTGATCGACGATGTCGTGGCCGTCGCGGTTAAATTGCGCCGCGAGCGATTTCTCTGCCACTGCCATGCCCACCGCATTAGTGATGCCCTGGCCGAGTGGACCTGTGGTGGTTTCAATACCCGGTGCGTAACCATATTCAGGGTGGCCTGGGGTATTCGAGTGCAATTGACGGAACTGTTTGAGATCGTCAATCGATACGCCATACCCGGTCAGGTGCAGTAGCGAATAAATCAGCATAGAACCGTGGCCGTTTGACAGTACGAAACGGTCACGGTTGGCCCAATCTGGGTTTTGTGGGTTGTGGTTCATGTGGTCGCGCCACAAGACTTCGGCGATATCAGCCATGCCCATTGGGGCGCCTGGGTGACCAGATTTGGCTTTTTGAACACCGTCCATCGCAAGGGCGCGGATGGCGTTAGCTAGCATTTTGCGTTCCATGTGTTTACCTACAGGTTGAACAGGTGAAATAGGGTCAAACAGTATCATAAAAGCGGACTGAGCCGCTTTTATTGTGTTAAATCACGCTTTGTGTTGGATCACAATTGTTCGCGAATCATGTCTTCAAGCTTGCCTTGGTCAACCGCGAAGTTGCGGATACCCTCAGCGAGCTTTTCAACGGCCATCGCGTCTTGGTTGTGCTCCCACAAGAATTCAGCATGTGTCATACGCGCTGGGCGCTGCTCGGTGGCCCCCGCGTCTTTTAACTTAACTGGCACGTCACCGTCGGCGTCGCTAAGCTCTTGCAGCAATTGTGGGCTGATGGTGAGACGGTCGCAGCCAGCAAGCTCTAGAATTTCGCCTGTGTTACGGAAGCTTGCGCCCATCACTACGGTGTCGTAGCCGTGAGCTTTGTAGTAGTTGTAGATGGTGGTGACAGATTTAACGCCTGGGTCTTCTGCCGCCTCGAAATCACGGCCTTCTTTGGCTTTGTACCAATCCATGATGCGGCCCACAAACGGAGAAATCAGGTAAGCGCCCGCTTCGGCACAGGCACGTGCTTGTGCGAATGAGAACAAAAGCGTCAGGTTACAGTTGATCCCTTCTTTTTCCAGGATTTCTGCCGCACGGATACCCTCCCAAGTTGACGCCAGTTTGATCAGAATGCGCTCGTTGCTGATCCCAGCTTCGTTATACATGCTGATTAGCTTGCGCGCTTTGGCAACACTGGCTTCTGTGTCATACGACAAGCGTGCGTCTACCTCGGTAGAGATACGGCCAGGGATCACATTGAGAATTTCTTTACCAATGTTGACGGCGAGACGGTCACAGGTATCGGCAACCTGTTGGTCTGCATCGCTGCTATGTGATTTTGCATAGGCAATGGCTTCCTCGATCAGCGGCGCATATTCTTTAATTTGCGCGGCTTTGAGGATCAGAGAAGGGTTAGTTGTGGCATCTTGCGGTTGGTATTTTTTAATCGCTTCGATGTCGCCTGTGTCAGCGACCACTGTGGTTAGGGCACGGAGTTGATCCAGTTTGTTGCTCATCTTCACTCACCTTCTTTACGTGGTAGGCCCAGACGCCGAATTACGTGCTAACGCTTGCTCTGAATATGAACAGATGCAACGCGTCTGAGCAAATGATGTGACGATCTTTGAGTTTTTTACGTCACTTGTCAATTGTATTGCGACATAAAGAGAGTTAAGTCTCACTCTTTCGTCACGAATTTACTCATCCTGTTGAAACGTGAACGCGGTTTCATCGGGGGCAGGCTCAGACATGTTGAGCAGCGCCATCGCACAGCTGGCACTGGTGGCCAACACATCAATCACGCCCGTGCGCAAAGCGCCAAGAATAGATAAGGCTTTGCGACTTTCACTGGCCATCGCGATAACGCTGGGAATACGCGCCAAATCAGGCATGGCTAGCCCAACCACTCGCCCTCGCATCAAATTATCGGTGGGTTGTCCGTCGAGACGGAAAAAATCAAAGCCACCGATATCTCCGACAATACCATGGTTAACACGTGCTTCAACAAATTCGCGTGCGGTAAAGCAGCCCAATTTGACCATATGGCTATTTTCGTCCATGTCCCCAATGCCGACTAGGGCGAACTCTGCCTTTCTCGCCTGGTTCAAGGTTTCACTTATATTGGGGTGAGAGACAAACACTTGCTGGATTGATTCGTTATCGACGTAGGCTGGGGCATACAGGGTTTCACTGCTGCCGCCAAATTTTTTGGCGAGACGCCGGCAGATATGATCCGCGTTAAATGCATCACCACTTCGGTGGGTACCACCGATAGCACAGACAAAGCGCGCTTGGCGATGAGAGACGACTCCGGGGTGATCAGCCACCGCGGCGACGTTTTGGCCTTGTCCCACCGCGACCACCATGCCGTCGTTGAGGTTACCATCCAAGTAAGTGGAAACCAGGGTCGCGACTTGAGTGCGCTGCTCTTCGGGACTGGGCTGATCGAGAGAAATTAATGCGCGTTTGAGATTAAATCGCGCCATGAGCCTTTGCTCCAACTGCGCGCTGTGCACCGGGTGAAACTTCACCGTTATTTCAACAATCCCTTCCTCACGTGCTTTTCGGAGCAGGCGGCTGACTTTGGGGCGACTTATTTTGTATTTGCGTGCGATCTCCTCTTGGGTCGCGCTTTGCTGGTAATACAGAATGGCGATTTCGGTAAGCAAATCAGTGTCTTCGTGAACGTTATCTAGGGATGTCGGCGTACTCATGTATTTTGGTCTCGCTCATCGATCGAATCAAACTCACCGCACACTGTACGGCTGACTGCAACGGTGATCAGTATAGCGAGCTGACGAGGTGCGAACAAATGTTATGTTTAAAAACGTTTGTTCATTGTTTTAGGTTCAACCACAGTCGTGGAAATATCTGATTGATGGCGCGGACAGGCTTTTTAAAGGCGTTATGTTTGAAAAAATAGCCATTACTATCTAGTTTTATTAAGTCCCTCCCAGGTTTCCGGACAGATTAATTTAAAAGATGTATACAGAAAGGGGAGTAAATCTTGGGCGGCAGACTCGTTTTTGGCTAAGGAGTGTATTTTTATGCACGCATTGCAGTCTCGGCAGCCCCTTATTTGGGTGACGACCTTGTTCATACTGGTGGTTATGTTCGCTGTCGGATTTTGGATGACGAGTTTGAGTCGCACCACAGCGCCCGAACTATCACTGGTGGATACGGACTATAGCTATTTCATTGACGAGACGAACGAGCTATCTCTTAACTATGTGCTCGATCATGCCCCCTTTACGAAAGCCGATAACACGGGTGAGATCCCGTGGAAGCTGGCTTATCAAACCTATTGGATCAAGCTTGAGTTTAATTACCACGGATTGACTGAGCGCGACATTCATGTGCTCACCGATAACCCATTGATTGACTATCTAGACGCGTACCATATTTTGGATGGCGAGCAGGTGCGCTCACAGATAAAAGCAGGGGATAAAACATCGGCACGCTTGAGCCGCTTGCCAATGCCCGATTCGATTCCGGTTAACTTACTGCCGGAGCGTGATAACCAATTACTGCTCAAAGTCACCTCGAATGATATGGCGATCATGCCGTTAAGCGTGATGTCGCACCAGGCGTTTGATCAGTTATCTCGGTCTTTGCATTTGGTTTGGGGCGGCTTCATCACCTTTACCTTTTTGGTCGCGCTGTATAGCGCAGGGGTGTATGTCTACAGTCGTCAGCGCGTCTATCTCATTTTTGTGCTTGTCGCTCTAATGAGTACCTTGCTTGTGAGTGTTAATCATGGTTTCAGTCGTTACTTTTTGCCGGATCCGGTGCAGATATTTATCAGTAATCACTTGGTGGCGTTGGCCGTTTGCCTACTCATGGCGGGATTATGGTTCACCTACTATTTTCTAGACTTTGAGCGAAGTCGGCTTTATCAGCGCGCGCGTTCACTCTTTTTTATGACCACCGGGGGGCTGTTTGGCTTGGCCTTGCTAAGTTTTATCACCCCCACGTATGTGTCGCTTTCATTTGTTTTTATCGCGCAATTACCGGTCTATGGCTTGGTGGCCTATTATGTATGGCACCAATGGCAACCGAAGAAACTTTGGCTCTCGCTCTTTACCCTCTGTTGGATCCCGGCCATGGTGGGCGGGGTGATTTTCTACGCTCTGATGCTCAACGTTATTGATTACAGTCTGCTATCACGTTACGCACTGATGATGTCGCTGGGAATGACCATGATTTTCTTTTCATTGGCTCTCGCTGAACGCTTCCGGTACCAGCGATTACAGGAAATGCAGGCGCTGACGCATGACACGCTGAGTTATCTACCGAATAACAATGTGTTACATATGGTGGTCAATGATTTGATCAGCCGAAATGCCCGTTTCAATTTGTGCTGTTTATCAGTGGATAATTACAACAGCCTGCTTCCGTATTTAGATGAGCACGCCCGCGAGGAATACATTAACGCGATTGCTGGCCGTATTAATGATGTGTTGATGATGCAACCTGTGTTGGGAGTGAAAACCGACAGTGATATGCCGGATTATCGTTTGGGTTGTTTAAAAGAGGGCGTGTTTGCGTTTTTGATTGATGATGTCGACCGCTCGGCTTGCGATACGATTCTCGATTCCGTCATTAAAGGATTAAATGGTGACTTATGTGTTGGCTCATTTGTGACGCAAGTGAATGCGCGTATTGGTGTTTGCCACTATCCCACTGACGGTGACCACCCAAGCCTTTTAATCAGCCGCGCCCTGAGCGCCATTGATCAACATCGATCGCTTGCCAGCCACTATGCACATTTTAATTCTTACGAGCAACGACACCATCAATTGCATGTTTCTCTCGTGACCGACCTGAGGGATGCTATCGAGAATGATCAATTAGAGCTGTATCACCAACCGCAAATTGATTTACGCACTGGCTCTGTCCATGGCTCGGAAGTCTTAGCGCGTTGGACACACCCTGAGTACGGGCAAATATCGCCTGAAGTGTTTGTGCGGATGGCAGAAGATGTCGGTATCATCAATAACCTCACTCTGTGGGTGATTCAGCGGGCTTTCCAGCAGCAAGCGCAGCTGATCACTAACGGCCATTGTCGCCGCCTGTCAATCAATATCAGTGCGTCTGATATCTATATTCCGGATCTGGCCAATCGTGTGGTCGCGCTGGCGCATCAATATGACATACCGACTAACTTAATTTCGCTGGAACTGACAGAGTCGGTGATGGTAGAGGACTACAACTGGCTAAAACAACTGATTACAGCACTATCAGCCAGTGGCATTGAAGTATCGATCGATGACTATGGCACGGGCTATTCCTCGTTATATTTCCTCTCGCAACTCCCATTCACTGAGCTTAAAATTGATCGCAGTTTTGTGCGAGATCTTCACAAGAGTGGTCGTCACCAAAGCATTGTTCGTGCGACCACGGACATGGCGCGATCACTGGGGGTAATGGTCGTTGCTGAGGGCGTGGAAACCGAGGAAGCGGAGACATTACTGCGACGTTATGGTGTCGATGTGTCACAGGGCTATTATTACTCTCGGCCGCTTCCGTTCCAACAATATCAGGCTTACGTTGAGCGCATGGACAGCGTGCAACCGACCACGGTGCTAAGAGAACAAAATATACGCTCGTCCTCAAGTGGATAAGAGTGGGTACATTGCATCAACCTAATTGCAATGCATCACGTAAATGCCCATTGGCTTGCTGAAGCCGCTGCCGTGCCGTCGCCGGGTCTTGCTCCGCTAAAATCATAAAAATAGCGACCTTCACCTCACCATCTGACTGTGACAGGGCGTGTGTTGCGGTGTGTTCTTCACATCCTGTCGCTTCCATCACGATCAACGTGGAACGGGTAACCAGTTTATCGTTGCTGGCTTTTACATCGACCATCAGGTTTTGATAGCACTTGCCCGTCTTTATCATGGCGGCGGTGCTCAGCATATTTAATACCAGTTTTTGTGCAGTGCCTGACTTCATTCGGGTTGAGCCTGTGAGCGCTTCAGGGCCAACTTCGGGCGTAATGGCAATCTGGGCGTAGGCGTTAATGGCGGCATTGGGGTTACATGACAAAGCGACCGTGACTGCGCCAATTTGCTTGGCGTAATCGAGTGCACCGATGACATAAGGCGTGCGGCCACTGGCGGCGATACCGACCACCACATCCTTCGCGGTGAGGCCTTGTGTGACCAAATCCGCTTTACCTGCATCTGGGTTGTCTTCAGCGCCTTCTTGGGCGACGAACATAGCAGGCTCGCCACCGGCAATCAGTCCTATGACTTGCTGGCTATCCACCCCAAAGGTGGGCGGGCATTCGGCCGCGTCAAGCACACCCAGTCGACCACTTGTCCCCGCACCGATGTAGATAAGACGACCGCCTTGGTTAAAACTTGCCGCAATCGCATCGACCGCTTTTGCAATCGCGGGGAGCTGCGTCTGCACAGCGGAGGCTACGCCCTTATCCTCTGCGTTAATCATTGTCACCAAGCCAAGTGTGTCTTGTTGGTCGATCGTCAGTGTATGCGGGTTGCGTGTTTCTGAGAGTAAGCCTTTTAGCTGGTCGACGCTGGGGGCTGACATAATCGTTCCTCAGTAAGGTAGATAAATGGCACCAAGACAACAGGCTTGCGTCGCGCCTGTCACGGCGGGCACATTGCCTGGTTGGTGATTAAGGGTTTGCCTGGCCAGCCAAGCAAAGGCAATGGCTTCCATATCGTCGCAACTGATCCCGGCATCGTCAGTTTGTGCAATGGACCATTGCGGAAGTGCCTGTTGTAACGCATGTATCAATGCCTGGTTGTGCGCGCCACCGCCACACACGAACACTCGGCCACGCTCTAATGGACGGATCGCTAACGCGATACTTTCGGCAGTCAATGCCAGTAAGGTGGCTTGCACTTGGTCTGGAGAGAGTGAAAACGCGAGCAGGTGACGATCGAGCCAATCGAGATTAAAGTATTCCCGCCCGGTACTTTTAGGTGCCGGACGTGAGAAGTACGCGTCGGATAACAGGCGGTTGAGTAAGGGTTGATACGCGCAGCTGGTGGCTGCCCACTCGCCATCTTTGTCATAGGCTTGGTGACGGTGACGCTGCGTCCAGGCATCCATCAACATATTCCCTGGACCCGTATCATAGCCATATAAAGGGCGATCGGGACAAATCATTGATACGTTGGCAATACCGCCAATATTCACTACTGCGGTGGCTTGTTCGCTATCGGCAAAGTAATCATTGTGAAAGGCGGGCACCAAAGGGGCGCCTTGACCGCCATACGCCATGTCTTTACGCCTAAAATCAGCGACAGTGGTAATGCCGGTTCGCGCCGCAATCACATTGGCGTCGCCAAGTTGCATGGTGAATGGATAATCGCCGCTCGGTTGGTGATAGACGGTTTGACCATGACAACCGACCGCCGCGACATGTTTAGGCAGTAACGCCGCTTGTTCAAGTAGGGTATTGATGGCATTGGCGTAACACTCCCCTAAGCGACGATCGAGTTCGCCCAAGGCTTTGACTGACATCGGATGACCTCGGCTCAAGGTGATCACGGTAGCTTTAATATCCTGCGGTAGCGGGTCACTATGACGAGCAATTGACTCCACGTGGCCGGCTTGAGTGAACCGGACAGCGACGACATCAATGTTATCTAAGCTCGTCCCTGACATAACACCTATGTAGATATCGGCGGCGGGTTGTGGCATCGGGTGCTTCCTTACAGTAGTCCAGCGATAAAATGACGATAAGAACCAAGGTACTGAGTATAAACAGATTGCGATAAGTGGCAAAGTGCTTGATGATCCCTTTGAGGTACTGGCGCCTTGCAATAGTGAATGGTCTGATTGGACGAATATAATCAAAGTGGTTGTCAGTGGGTTGACAAGAGTATGAAGGAGAAACGATGGGACCGGTTTGGCTAGATGTGCACGCCGAGCAACTTGATAACGAAGAGAAAGAAATTTTGGCACATCCCTCTGTGGGAGGCGTTATTCTATTTGCTCGCAATTATTTTGACTCCGCACAGCTGCGTGCATTAACTCAGTCAATACGCACAGCGGCGGGGCGCGATATCCTCATCGGCGTTGACCAAGAGGGGGGCCGTGTTCAACGGTTTCGCGACGCGTTTACCCCCATACCCGCAGCGCAGTCTTATGGTGCGTTAAGTGCGAGTCCAGCGCTCGCGGAGCAAGCGGGTTGGGTGATGGCAATGGAGCTGATCGCTCATGGGATTGATCTCAGTTTTGCGCCTGTGCTGGATTTAGGATTTGGATGTGCGGCAATCAAAGACCGTGCCTTCGGTGCGACACATCAAGCTATCACTGACTATGCTGGCGCCTTTGCTAAGGGTATGCGCGTGGCAGGCATGGCCACCACGGGCAAACATTTTCCTGGACACGGTGGGGTGAAAGAAGACTCGCACTTAGTGACACCTAAGGATACGCGCGATATTTTGCACTCAGACGACTTTGCGATTTTCCAATCGTTTATTGCGCGGGGGCTCGTGGATGCGATGATGCCTGCCCATGTGGTTTACCCGCAACATGATGCCTTGCCAGCCAGTGGCTCGCCGTACTGGCTTACCCAGATTTTGCGCCAGCAACTTGGGTTTAAAGGGATTATTTTCTCGGATGATTTAAGTATGGGCGGTGCGCATTTGTTCGGCGACGCGCCCGCGCGTGCCAAAGCGGCGCTTGATGCGGGATGCGACATGGCCTTGATATGCAATGACCGCCACAGTGCGGTGTCGGTGCTCGACGCTTTGCCCATTCAGTCGATCCCTGCTGCTGAGACATTGCGGGTGCGCCAATCCGTGGAGTGGCAACGCTTACAGCAAGATCCGCGTTGGCAGTCGGCACAGCGTGAGATTAAGCGACATGCAGAAGAGTGGCAGGCGCAACAAGCCTGAGCGAGTGCACTAGCGTCAACGTATTTCAGGACGGGACACAACAAACAAAAAAGGCAACGTCATCGCGTTGCCTTTATCCTATTAATGACGAGTGCAATGCACCGCGAGTCTTGCCTCGCGATTAGCGGTCTTCTCCGAAATAACTGTCGTCGTGTTGCGATCGGGAAGCGCGCTTATTGTTGCGCTTCTTGTCTTTTTTGCCGCGTGGCATATCGTCATCAAAATCGTCGTGGTGGCGAGATTTAAACTTCTCTTTATGTTGCGAGCCGTGTTTTAACCATTGATCCCACTGTGCCATGGTGGTGTTTTCCTAACGCTTGTTGATTGTCAGTGCTATGTGTAGCCGGAGTGTTAGACACATAATGTTTGCCTAACGATTCTAAGATAGCCTAAAAATTGAACGTCGACTAGTGAAATAGGCGTGAATTTACCGATTTTTTCTGAGCACTTATAACTGACCGGTAGATGATACTAACTCATTGATTAGCGGTTTTTTATCGCTGTTAGTGAGCCAGGTAAGGTAAAGTGGGTGGGTAAGAATATGGCCGTGATCAATAAGATGGAGTTGTCCGTTGTTCAGATAAGGGTGAACTGCCAGTGACGGTAGAAACGCGACGCCGCCGTGTACGAGTAAATAGTTTAATGCCAGTTGGCATGACTGGGTATGTAACACGGGTGAGCGTTGTAGTGGCGCAATTTGGCTTTGCTCAAGTGAAAAGCGAGTTCCCCAATCAAGATAAACCAGCGGTAGCGTGTCGCTCGTGTCCAGTGTGAGCCCCGGTAAATGGCTAACTAACTGAAGTTGATAATCGCCTAGGTGGTGTGATTGTAACCCTTCAAGCTTAGGCAGCTCTGAGGTCAATCCGGCATCAATACGTTTTTCAATCAAATGGCGTGCTAGCAACTGGGCGGGTGTCGACTCGGCACGGATCAACCAGTCTGGGTGCGCCGCACACACGCGGTTGACCCATGTGCTGACGCCATCGAGTTCCCACAGCATCGGGGAGGCGGCAAGCGTGAGTTGTGCGCTCGCGTGCTGCATTGCACTGACGTCCTGTTGGGCGCGCTGCCACGTTTGCAGCATGGTTTCAGCGTAAGGAAGTAAGCGCTCACCCGCATCGGTCAGACGAACATTATTGCGCTGACGAACAAACAGTGATGTATCTAGCTGGGTTTCTAGTTGTCGAATGCGAAAGCTCACAGCGGATTGGGTCAGGTAAAGGTTTTCCGCTGCACGACCGAAGTGACGCGTCTTGCTCACTTCAATAAATGTACGCAGTAGTTGAATGTCCAATGGCGTTTTCCTTCTCGGCGATATCGGGCATTTAGACAAAAAACTTCGATGCACGTCAAGTGAATGCGCGCGAGGTGGATCAGAGCATCAGATCTGCCAGTGTCAAAGGGCGTTCGGTCAAGCCAAGCCGTTGGGCTGGGGTGAGATGCGCGCGGTCTTGCCAACATAAGTTATGCCATGCGCGATAGATATCCAGCAGGGGCAATAGCCCACCAGGGCGCAGCCGGCGTCTCGGCTCATTGACCAATAGTGAAAACTGCTGGTGGAAGTGTTGTTGATATTTTTTCAACGCATCACAGCTTGCATGGGTTAACCAATAGGCCTCTTGACCTTTGTTTTGGCCATGATCGCAGATTGCTTTAGCACCGTCGCCACTGCGAGTAAAGGCCCAACGATCACGCCACCAGCTTAGCAAAACGATATCAATTTTTTCTGGCTCTGATCCGGGCTGCCAACCGGCATCCTGCTCGACGTATACATGGCTGACGCGTTTATCTCGAATATCGGCCTCAAAAACGGAGAGGCAAGCGGAGCGCAATAAGGGCTCTTGCGGCGAAAAAACCACAATTTGCTGCCAATGCTCGATTAACGGCTTGAGGTTGAGGTAATGCGCATACGTAGTGTATTGAGGGCGGATCAGCGTGCCGCGATTAGGATAAATAAAGTGCAGCGGCTGCGTATAGGGGTCTTCGACATTCGAGCGAGCAAAGACGTCGCGGTATTTGGCATCCACTCGACCCAGTAACCCCTCTGGGCGTGCTACTGTATCTTGCGGCTGACCCGCACTGTGCGTCGACATAAAGCGACAGTCTGGCTGATAAGGGTCATGATGTGTGTGCAAGTGGTGATGGTCATCCGTATGATAATTCACATCTTGTTGCAGCACGTAGCCACTGTGCGCTTCTCCTGTTGCCAGCCATTGCACGCCATTGTCGCTCTTGGGTTGCAAGGCGGTGTGGACACTGGCCAGATGGCCCGTTGAGGTATCGGCTAAAAACCGGCTGTCGTAAGCGGCAAGCTTTTGTCGGCAGCGCGCGGCTATTTGGTTAAGATGGTCGTAGAAGGTTTTCGGGTTCAGTGACAGTCTTCGGCAGATGTCACGCACTGTGTGGCCAGTAAAAAGAAACGCTAACAGCTTTTGCTGTAACTCACTTTTTTTGTTGACCCCAGACCAGCGGTCGACAAAGGTGCTTTGGCAGCTTTTGCAGCGATAACGCTGACGATCGCCACTATAGCCGAAAGCATGATAACAATGCCGATGCGTGAGCACGGGTTTACCTAAATGCTCACATTCTGGGTTGGTACAGGCACACAAACCATCGGCATGAAGTTGACGCTGAGCAATCAGCTCAGCTTGAACATCATGGTTATTTAACAGTGGAGGAAACGCGCCACACTCTCGACACACCAAGGTTGGGCGAGCAGGATTGGTGTGTTGAACCAAGTAATCTTGCTCATCTTTCGACCCAAAGTTGGGGCAGGTGAGTGTTTTACAAAAGTTTAGCTGTAATTCACCGGCTGCAAGAGGCAGCTTACTGCTTGACACGTTTCCTCCGACCAACACTTACAGGTTGATCGCGGTTTCTAGCGAGACCGTCATCATCTCGTTAAATGATTTTTGACGCTCGTCAGAGCTTAGTGCTTCGCCACGGATGATATGGTCAGACACGGTTAGGATGGTGAGTGCACGCGCACCCAGTTCAGCTGCAACACCGTAGATGCCTGCCGCTTCCATATCTACAGCGAGGATACCTAAGTTATCCATTTTGTTGAACAAATCACCTTCTGGGCTGTAGAACAGATCGGCAGAGAAGACGTTACCGACACGCACAGACACATTCTGCTTACGTGCTTCGCCCACGGCCGTTTCCAGGAGGTGATAGTCAGAGATAGCCGCGAAGTCATGGCCAGCAAAGCGTGTACGGTTTACTTTCGCATCCGTGGATGCGCCTTGTGCGATGATGACATCCATCAGTTTGACATCGTCTTTAACCGCACCACAGCTGCCGACGCGGATCACGTTCTTAACACCGTAATCTTTGATTAGCTCATGCACATAGATTGAGCAAGATGGGATCCCCATGCCGTGACCCATGACAGACACTTTTTTGCCTTTGTAGGTGCCGGTGTAGCCGAACATGTTACGCACGTCGGTGACGCGCTCCGCGTTCTCGAGAAAGTTTTCGGCAATGTACTGCGCGCGCAGCGGATCACCAGGCATGAGGACAGTTTCAGCAAATGCGCCGTCTACAGCATTGATATGTGGGGTAGCCATAGTGTGCTCCAATTATCTTTAGTTAAGAGAAAAAGCGTTCGATCACAGCTTGGTAAGCCATGCCGCCAAGGTAGATACCAACAATGCCCATGATCCCAGAAATCACCGGGGGAGCAGGCAGTGGTAACTTGATCGCGCTGAAGAAAAAGCCAACGATGGCGCCAGCGACGACCGCAAGTAAAATTTCGTTCATTATAACCCTCAAACATCTAGTTAGGTGCAGTCCAGCTCAAATCGGTACCCAAATTGCGACAGTCATAGCTGTCTTTATTGTCTTTTAAGTGGTGCCGCATGAGATGAGTCCAGTGTATGTAACCCATGCGCATTTACGCGCGATCTTGATCACAACTATCCCCATATTAGCGCGTAATGGCCACAATGATTACTAAATATGTTGATAGTGTCGATGCAATCGCTTGCGTTTTGGTCAAATGGCGCGGTTTTATCGCCTCTCAGATGCGTGGTGATGACGAATCAACAGCAGGTAGCCGATTCAATTGCGGTTTTTTTGCGCAAGATCAAAACAGTTTTGGTAAGCGTAACTGGCATCGCCGGATGAAAGACATGATGACTGGCTTTTGCGAGCGAAACCTATTGCCTCATGCCATGCGCTTAATCAATAACACTATAAATATGAATAGTTCTCACTTCTATTCGTGACTTGCTTATTCAACTGCGTTAGCATTCCCCCACCGATTTTTGCGAGGAAAGGGCTATGCAAGCTTTTCGTTCATTTTTTTCATTTATTTTTCTCACTGTTTCTTTGCTGTTGAGCAGCCAGGCGGCCGCAAAAACCATCACCCATGCGATGGGCACCGTTGAAATCGACGGCGTACCACAACGCGTCGTTGTGTTGGGGCAGGGCAGTTTAGATGTGCTGGATCGCCTCGGTGTTGAGCCTGTTGGCGTGGTGAAGTCTTTAATGCCGGATTATCTTGCCAAAACCTATCAAGACGATAAGTATGTCGCGGTCGGGACGGTGAAAGAGCCTGATTATGAGGCCATTTTCACCGCTAAGCCGGATTTGATCATTGCGGAAGCGCGTATGGCCTCGCTCATGGGCGAGTTAGAGGAAATCGCTCCGACAATTATGTTTCGAGCGGACTACGAGAATTACTGGCAAAGTGTGCAAGCTAATTGGCGCATGCTAGGCGAGGTGTTTAACAAGCAAGAAAAAGTCGACGCGATCATTGAACAAATGAATACCAAAATCGCGCAGACCCATGATAAAGCGGTGGCAGATAACTTTAACGCGTTGATGGTCATGAGCAACGGCAGTAAAGTGGCGATGTTCGGCGAGAATAGCCGATTTGGTATGGTGTTTGATGAGCTAGGCTTGAAACCTGCGAAAAGCGATGATGTAGAAGTGGCAGGCTCACACGGTAATTTGATTTCGTTCGAATATATTGCCGACGCCAACCCAGATGTCTTATTAGTCCTTGATCGTGAGCAGGCGATTGGGGAAGGTGAAGGCAAGGCAAAAGCGCGTTTTGATAATCCTTTGGTCAACAAAACGCATGCTCACCAACAGCAACGTATCAGTTATCTCGACCCAACCGCGTGGTACATTACCATGGCTGGCATGACGGCGATGGATAAGATGATCGATGATGTAAACCGCGTGCTTTAATCATCATACGAGAAACAAACAGACCCAGGCTGGCCCTGGGTCTTTGTGGTTATAGACCTCAACGGTAGTGATTCTGTGAAGTATCTTTCTATTCCTGTCCTCGTGGTGCTGGCGATCCTGTCGATATCCATTGGTGTGGCGCACGTGTCCTTCGCGAGCTTGTGGGCGGGCGATCCAGAAGCGTGGACAATTTTTACCACCAGTCGTATTCCTCGGTTACTGGCTATCTGTTTGGCTGGTGCGGGTTTAAGTGTGGCTGGACTCATCATGCAGCAGATCTGTCAAAACCGCTTTGCCGCGCCCGACACTACCGGCACCATTGATTGTGCGCTGCTGGGTTATGTGCTGACGTTGGTTGCGTTTGGGGGCGCCAGCCAATGGCTGGACTTGTCCGTTATTGTGGGGATGGCGATGGCTGGCACTTGGCTATTCGTCCATTTTCTCCAACGACTGAAGTTTAAAAATACCGTGCTGGTTCCCTTGATTGGCATTATGTACGGCAATGTCGTTTCTTCGCTAACCCAGTTTTTAGCTTATAAGTACGATCTGATTCAAACCTTGCAAGCGTGGACGGTCGCCAACTTTTCGTCGGTGCTCGCGGGAAATTATGAAGTACTCTTTGTGGCTATTCCGGTATGTGGTATCGCCTATGCGTATGCCAGCCAATTCAGCGCCGCCAGTATTGGCGAAAGCTTTGCCAAAAACATTGGCCTTGATTATCAAAAGGTAGTGCTATTCGGTGTCATGGTGGTCGCGTTGCTGTCGTCCGCTGTGGTGATGATTGTTGGGGTCATCCCCTTTCTTGGCTTAATTGTGCCCAATGTTGTCTCGCTTTTTATGGGCGATAACATTAAACGCAAC
Source organism: Salinivibrio sp. IB868 (assembly GCF_001995655.1). Taxonomy (NCBI): domain Bacteria; kingdom Pseudomonadati; phylum Pseudomonadota; class Gammaproteobacteria; order Vibrionales; family Vibrionaceae; genus Salinivibrio; species Salinivibrio sp. IB868. Next base: position 233,875 of record NZ_MUEW01000004.1, on the reverse strand, counting down.
TTGCCTTGGACGGCCTTTTGGGGCGTGGTGTTGGTGTTGAGCTGCGACATTCTGGGCCGTGTCATTATCTTCCCTTATGAAGTCCCGATTGCGATGATCATTTCTATCTTAGGCGGTGCGGTGTTTATCTATCTAGTGATGAGGGACAAAGCGAATGCGTGATGGTATCAAGCTTTCCCTGGTCGCAATGGGTGTGGTGCTCGTGGCGGGGTACTTTTTAGGGCATGGATTAACGGCGGATAATTACGCGTATTTTCTTTCGCGACGAACCCCTAAGTTTTTGGCAATCACGCTGGCTGCCGTGGCCATCTCTGCCTCTTCGCTGGTGTTTCAAACCATCACCAACAATCGGATTCTGACCCCTTCGATTCTGGGCTTTGATAGTTTATACGTTCTCTTGCAAACCGTTTTATTGGTGGTATTTGGCTCAAGTAGTGTATTGCTGATCAATGCCTACGCGAACTTTACCGCCAGTGTGGTGTTAATGACGGTAAGTGCGACTGTGTTGTTCACGCTTTACTTTCGTCGACATCGCGCCAACATCTATACGCTGCTGTTAATTGGTATTGTGTTAGGTAGCGTGTTTGGCAGTATCAGTCAGTTTTTTACCTTGTTGGTCGATCCGAGTGAGTTCGCCATCCTGCAAGATGCGATGTTCGCCAGCTTCAACAATGCTAATCGTGAGCTGGTCTATGTCAGTGTACCGGTCTTAGCCGCCTGTTTGCTGGTGCTATATCGATTTAGCAATCAGCTTGATGTGTGCTTGTTGGGTGAGGATAACGCAACAAGCCTTGGCATCGATACGCGCCGACTCACACTGAAAGTGATGATGGTGATTGCGGTGATGATTGCCTTATCAACTGCTCTGGTTGGACCGGTGCTCTTTTTTGGTTTGATTGTGGTGAGCCTCGCACGACAAATGTTTGTCAGTTATCAGCATCGTTTTTTAATTGTAGCCACCAGCGTGTTGGCCGCCTTTTTGCTGTTAAGTGGCCAGTATGTTGTCGAACAATGGTTTGGGTTTGAGACCACGGTGAGTGTGATCATTAACTTTGTCGGTGGCGGTTACTTTTTGTATCTACTGACGAAAAACAAATTTTAACATTATGATTGAATTAATTGGATTATCGAAAGCTTATGGCCAAACAAAGGTGGTCAATCAAGCCAGCGCACTGTTTCCACTCGGTAAAGTGACCGCTATCATTGGCCCCAACGGGGCTGGGAAAAGTACGCTGCTATCGATGGCGAGCCGACTGACAGACAGTGATGCCGGTGAGGTGTTGATTGGTGATAAACCACTGAGTGAGTGGAGTAACCAGGCGTTGGCGCAGCGCTTGGCCGTGTTGCGTCAAGCGAACAACGTCAATATGCGTTTTCGGGTGCGTGAGTTGGTTGCATTTGGGCGCTTTCCGCATTCCAAAGGGCGGCTAACCGAACAAGACAACGCGGTGATTGATGACGCGTTAGCGCAACTCGGGCTGACAGAGTTGCAAGAGCGCTTTATTGATCAGCTCAGTGGCGGTCAGCGTCAAATGGCATTCATTGCCATGGTGGTGGCGCAAAACACCGACTATGTTTTCCTCGATGAGCCACTCAACAACCTCGATATTCGTCACTCTGTGGCTATTATGAAAACGGTACGAGAGTTGGCACACCGATACAAAAAAGCGGTGGTGGTGGTGATGCACGATATCAATTTTAGCGCGTGCTACGCCGATAACATGATTGCGATGAAAGCGGGTGAAGTGGTTGCCAGTGGCCAAGTGAAAAACGTGGTGACTAAACCCATCATGGAGCGGATTTACGAGATTGATTTTGAAGTCGAGGAGATAAACGGGCAGCGCATTTGTCTGTATTATGGCGCCGCCACGCCATCGATGGCCGCTGCAGAGTCTTAAGCGTGTTGTGAATGACTAGCCGCTATTAGCGGCTAGTAGTCTTAGTGTGCTTTGGCCTCTGTGCGTTTGTTCGCCGCTTTTTTAACGGGTGCCCGAGTCAGCCACCAACTTGCCAGTGAGCCTAAAGTGACCATGGCCACACCTTGCCAAAAGGTGAGCGTCAACGAAGTAGAAAGTAGTACTGCCGACAATAAGGTCGACAAAATAGGGATGAAATAGGATAAGGTGGCCAAGACCATCAAATTGCCCTTGAGAATACCTATATTCCACAGCCCATAACCGCCTCCCATGGCGAGTCCAGCGAGCAGCACATAGCCGCTGGTTTGCCATGAAAGATGCATGGCGGGTGCGTCAGAGGCGAGATAGCCCACCCACAAAGTGATCGCGGTGGCACAGAAAAACCAGGTGATCCCGTTCTTACCCTGCGCGCGCATCTTGGTGAGGTTGCAGTAAATCGCCCAAATAATCGCACCGCTAAACGCCAATATATAGCTAACCGGGTTCGACTGAATGTTGGCCACAAGGTGAGACCAAGATACGCCTTGCTTGCCTCCTACTGTCCACACCACGCCCATAAAGGCGACGACTAACGCAGGATAGAGCCACAGGCTTACTTTCTGACGGGTCAAAATAACCGAAAACAAGACAGTTAAGCACGGCCAGAGGTAGTTGATCACCCCCATTTCGATCGCTTGGGTGCGGGTATTCGCCCAAGCCAATGAGAGCGCTAAGCACAATTCATACACGACAAATAAAACGCTGCCAATCAGCAAATATTGGCGCGGGAAGGTGTTGAGTTTGGGGAGGCCGACGACGACAATCAAACAAAGCGAGGCAAGCGTATAAATCGCCGCTGCGCCACCGAGTGGCCCAAGCAGTTCGGTGACATGACGGATAAAGGCGACATTGCTGCTCCAAAGCATGATGGCGCCGCATCCGGCCAGCGTATATCGGTTCATGAGGTAGCCGTCCAAGCAAAACCTCTAAATTGCCTTTTTTATTGGACGTGTGCAACCACCATCGCCACTGCGTATTAGGTGAATGAGTCAAACAGTAGTCGGTGATCGTAGGGCACCGTCAGTGACTCGGCGGTGTGAGGGTATGCGTGGCAAGCAGTGTATCAAGCGGTGTTGGGTAGTCGATAAGAAACCCTTGCACGTAGTTAATGCCAATTTCTTGTACGCAGGCAAGCTTTTCTTCGTCGGAGACCCATTCCGCGACCGTTTTGTAACCCATGGTGTCACAAATGCTGACAATGGACTCCAGTATGACGCGATCGATTTTGTTTTCTCTGTCGGTCAGGTTAGCCACAAATTGGCCATCAACTTTAACCACATCCACATTGAACAGCTTTAAGTAATGAAACGAGCAGAGGCCGGCACCAAAATCATCCAGCGCGACATGCGCGCCATGGTGGCGTAGTTCGTCGATAAAAGAGACGGCTGCGTTTAAATGACTAATGAGTGCTGATTCAGTGATCTCAAAACACAGTCGCTCCGCAGGAAGGACGGAAGCGCTTAATAGCTGTTTGAGTTGTGTCTGAAATTTAGGATCACTGATTGAGTTTGCTGAGAGGTTGATGTTGAACCTGAGTCCTGACTCTGCCAACTCCGCGGCGCGCGTATTGAGTACATAGTTCACTACCCAGCCATCGATATCGCGAATGTAGCCAAAGGCCTCGGCAGCGGGAATAAATTCCCCCGGATTCATAATATTACCGTCGGTATCTACCATGCGTATTAATAGTTCGTACCAGTGTTCAACCACAGGCCCTTGTGCGGGTGCCACCTGTTGGCCATAGAGCGCAAAGCGGTTTTCAGTCAGTGCCCGTGTGATTTTTCCCACCATTTGCATGTCACTGTGGCGTCCCTGCGCGGTGCCTGAGATATCGTTGTAATCCACTATCTGGCCGCGTCCTGCCGACTTGGCCTCATACATCGCTACATCGGCGCGGCTCATCAAATCCGAGAGGGTTAATGTCGCATCGTTAACATCCACCAGACCCACACTGGCACTGATGGCAAAAATGCGCTCGCCATAAGAGAAAGACAAGTGTTCAAGCTGTTTGATTAAGTCGGCGATCGTATGTTTCGCGTCGCGCATATTGCAGTGCGTGAGCAGCAACGCAAACTCATCACCGCCCAAACGCGCCACCACATCATCACTGCGTATGTTATCGGCTAAGGCTTGTGACACTTGGCATAGGACTTCGTCACCGGCGTGATGGCCGACCGAGTCATTGATGATTTTGAACAGGTCTAAATCGATAAACGCTAACACGGAGGGCGATTGGTTCTCGCTGGACAGGTGATTTTCCATGAGGGTTTCAAAGGCGCGACGATTGGGTAGCTGTGTGAGCGAATCATGATTGGCGTTGTAGTCTAACTGTGCCATCAGCGCATGCTCATCCGACACGTCTCGCAACACAAACACATACCCGTGTTGACCGTTTTGGTTACTGGTCAGTGGAGACATAGCCACCGATACATACAGGCGTTTGCCGCCCGCGATAACCAGTTGGTAGGCGTCTTGTATTTGGGTTTCAAAAAAGGTCTCTGTTTGTTGACTGCTAAAACTGGAAAGCAACACCCGTTGCTGGTTGTTGTAAAGCTCGAAAACCGCGTCCACAGGTTGGCCGAGTGGCAGCACGCTATCATTGGCAACAAGCCACTGCGCGGTGTTGTTGAGGTAGGCCAAGTTGCCCTGATCGTCGATGGTGATCACCGCATCGTTGATGGAGTTCATCACCACATCCAGCTGTTCACGCTCTTGGGCCAGTGCGTGGTTAAGCTCGTTGATTTCGGTATTGTCCCAATTGGCGCCGATCATCCGTACCGTGTTGCCATTATCGTCTATTTGTAAGCTGGCGAGAGCACGGATGTAGCGAATACGCCCTTGACTATCAATGATCCGAAACTGGGTATCGAGTCGTTGATGATGCGTAAGCGCGTCCTGGAGTGTTTGGTTGATCGTCTCTGCATCATCTGGATGAAGACGTTGCTGCCAGGTGGCGAGTTTTTCACTGCCTTCGGCCTCGGGGACATCGTAGAGGCGGTACATTTGTGCGTCCCACTCTAGCTTGTCTTCGTTAACGTGATACTCCCAAATACCAATATTGGCCGCTTTTGTCGCGGCTTCTAGGCGGCGGCGTAAGGTGTCTGTTTGCCGGTTAGTTAGATACTGTTCAGTGATGTCAATCACGGTACTCAAGACGGTTTCTGTTTCTTCCCCCGTTTGCCGCGCCGATGATTGGCGTAGATAGCGATAGGCGTTCGCGTCATTATTAAACCGGAATACCTCTACCATCCGGTCGGTGTGTTTGTCGACGAGCAGGCGCATAGATTGTTCCCATGCGGCGCGATCGTCTGGATGTATGCGACTGACCCAGTCTTGGTAGGTGCGTATCTGTTTGGCATTGATGCCGAGCAAAGGCGCGGACCACCCAGAAAACAGCAACGCACCCGTATGAATATTGAGTTCAAAGACGGCAAGTTTGTTGATATCGAGGGCAAAACGCCAACGTTCAAGCCAGCGTTTTTGTTCACGTTGTGCCGCTTTGAGTGCGTTGATATCCTCGATTTGGCTGATCAAGTGAGTCACATGACCAGCGTGCTTATCCCGGACAGCGGTGAGCGAAAGCCGTCCCCATACTGTCTCGCCATCGGCGCGTACAAAGCGCTTTTCCAATCGCTTATTATCAGAATGACCCATGATCAGATCGCTAAAATATTCCCTCAGCGAAGATTGGTCTTGTGCTCGCGTGAACAAAGAGACATGCGAACCGATAAGCACGCGGCGCTCACAGCCAAAAAACTGCGCCAAACTGGCGTTTGCTTCTTGGACAATACCTCGCGGATCCAGTATCGCCATCCCTATCAATGAGTTGTGCATGGCTTGCGTGAGCAGCGAGTGCTGCTCAATGTGATGCCGTTGATGACGTCGATAGCTATACGCCAGCTGTGTCATCCCGACGCCTATCACCAAGGTCGCGGCCGCGGTGACTAAGCGCGACAAGGAGACTTGGTGTTCGCTGTCGATATGGAAAGCAAAGACACCGATCGCAGAAAGGAGGTCAAAACTGACCACTGACAAGGCGATAGTGGCAAGGCCTATTATTCTGCTTTGCAGTGTGGCAGCAATGAAAAACAAGCCTGTCAGCGCGATGAACGGATAGGGGAAAGCATAAAAAAGCAAACTAATCAGGACAAACAGCGCGAGACTGCCGCTGATCATTGTCGATGGAGAGGGAGCCGGTCGATAGAGCTTGTCGAGAGTATCTGTGTATAGCCGCTCTTTGAGCGCTAAGCATAGCGGAAATAGCGCAACGAATCCGATAAATTCACTAAAAAACCAGCGTACTACATAGTAGTTAAACCCGTGTTCATTGAAGGCGGATAAAACATAGCCCCCGAGGAGGGCACCGACAAGCGGGCTCATAACGGCTGTTGGCATCAGTCCGCGGATAAATGGCCACACACCGTGCAAAGGGTTGCCATAACGCCGGCGCATCATAAGGTATAACGTACAGCCCGTGAAGGCGGTTAATGTATTGATGGCCGCCAGCTTAAGGCTCAGTTGGGATGGGAGCCCCATGACACTGTCTGCTGCAAATACCCCGATAAAAAAACCGAGGGTGGCCAGGGCACGCGCGCGGTGAGGAAGGTTGGCCAGTGAAAAAGCGCCCACGGCGGAGGCATACCAAATGACGGCAAATTCTTCACTCTCGGGAATGACGGCCAACGAAAAGCACACCAGCGAGAAACTAATTGTCATCAATACCAAAAAGGCGTGAATCGCCTGGCGCACTCGGTGATGGCGGGGCATGGCTCTCTCATTAATTACAATGACCTAGCTGTAGCTTAGCGCATTTTGTCTTAGAGTTAACGACCTTTATTGCCTTTCCGCTACCTTTGTCGGTACTGAATTGTTGCCCGCCGTATTGAGAGGCACCTGCATCCTATTAATCGCTTGGTTACTAGCGCCTCAGATCTAATGCTTTAGTCGAAATTTGATCACTTTCACCGCTATTGAGTGTGAAGCATGGCATTAGTAATCAAAACGTGGCAGTCCTGTGTGTCGTGATACGACCGCATGCCATGACATTGGATAAAATCGGTTCAGTGAGGAACAAAGGTGGCTCGATGACAGGGAACGCAGCGAACAAACAATCATGGATTTGGGTTGTAATAGGCACCACGTTGACACTTTTAGTGTTGGTGAGTTGGCACTTTTTTTCTGAGCAGTTTTATACGGTAGCGGGACTCCTCGCCTGCCAAGCGCTCGTGACCGTGTTGGCGATGAAGGTGTACTCGTCGGCACCCAAGGTGGTACCGGGGCAAAATACCGAGGAAGAAACGCAAACGCTGCCGATGAAAACGGTCGGACGGCTGGCAACGCGCGCTACCATGAATGCCATGAATGCGGCGGAAGTCTCGCATCGCTCGGATATATTAAAAACGCGATTAACCGAACAGTTTTCTTCTGTGGTCGAGGTCACCGAGACCGCGCAGCATATCGAACAGACTTTGTCTCACACCTGCCAAGCGCAGGCGGCGTCTGTTGAGCAAGTAACGCGCATGCGAGATTTGAGCTTGGAGGGGGCCGATAAGCTCACCGCCTCAATCGCGGAAATGCGTGATATTAACCAAAAAACGGCTGAAACAGTGGCACGTATTGAAGCGCTAGACGCTAACGTCAATAAAGTGAGTGATGTTGCACAGGTCATTGATGCGATTGCAGAGCAAACAAACCTATTGGCGTTGAATGCCGCCATTGAAGCGGCACGAGCGGGAGAGCAAGGGCGTGGCTTTGCGGTGGTGGCCGACGAAGTGCGTCAGCTTGCACAGCGTACGTCACAAAGCACCAGTGAAGTCGCGGCGATCATAAAACAAATCATGACAGAGTCGAGTAATGTGATGACCCATATTCAAACGCTGTCATCGGATGTCGAGGCGGGGACGTGGAATGTTGAGAGGGTGGGAGAGATTTTAACCGACCTCTCGTCCAGAGCCGATCAGGTTGAAGCGGCCGTGAGACAAATGGCGGATGGATCGTCACAAAACAGTGCAAGCCTCGAGCAAATTGCTTCAGCATTGACCCAAGTGCGGACTGGACTAGAAGACAGTGATAACCAGGTCATTGCGCTGAGCCAAGAAGCGGAAGGCTTGATGGAGACCACCGAAAAAACCAATGCCGTTTTCGCTGAGCTGTCTGAGGCGAGCCCACATCAACGCTTTTTTAAAGCAGCCAGCTTATGTCGTGATCGTATAGAGGCGGCGTTTGCACAAGCCATTGAGCAGGGTGAGATCAGTAAAAGTGATTTGTTTGATCGCCACTACCAGCCGATCGCGAACACCGATCCTAAAAAATATACCACTCGATTTGATAGCTTGTGTGATCGGATCTTACCGCCTATTCAAGAGCCCATTCTTGAGACAGATGAGAACATTGTTTATGTGATAGCCAATGACAACCATGGCTACGTCCCCACGCATAATCAGCGCTTTTGCCAGCCTCTCACCGGTGATTATGCGCAAGATATCACCGGAAACCGGACTAAACGCTTATTTGATGACCGAACAGGTAGGCGTTGCGGTCAACATACTGATACCATGTTGTTGCAGACCTACAAGCGCGATACCGGTGAGGTAATGCATGATCTTTCTGTTCCTCTTTTTGTTGCAGGTCAACATTGGGGCGCAGTGAGAATGGGGTATTATCCACCGGTATCGGCGGATTAAGCGAAAAGGAGTAGCAATGAATCCAGTTGCGATTGTAACCGGGGCAAGTGGCGGCATTGGCCGTGAGACGGCAAAACTATTGGCACAGCGTGGCTATGCCATTTGCATCAATTATCTTAGCAACAGTGAATCTGCTTTTGCGCTTGTTGATGAGCTTCAAGCGATTGGTGTCAATGCGATTGCGGTTCAGGCGGATGTGTCGAGTGAAGAGGGCGTTAAACGCTTATTCAGCGAAGCAGACAACCGTCTGGGAAATATCACTGCACTGGTGAACAACGCGGGGATCATGTTGCCACAGTCGACGGTGAGCAGTATGGATGCCGATCGGATTAACGCGATGTTCCAAGCGAATGTCACTAGTGCCTTTTTGTGCTGCCGCGAAGCGGTACACCGCATGGCGCAGTCCCGCGGCGGGAACGGTGGCGCGATTGTCAACGTTTCTTCCGCAGCGGTAAAAACCGGGTCGCCCAATGAATATGTTGACTACGCAGCCACCAAAGCAGCGCTTGATACGCTTACCATGGGGTTGGCAAAAGAAGTGGGGCGTGAAGGTATTCGTGTGAATGCAGTGCGGCCAGGACCCATCGATACGGATATGCATGCCGCAGGCGGTGAGCCGGATCGCGTCGCCCGTGTCGCGGATAACATTCCACTGGGTCGCGGTGGCTCTACCCTAGAAGTGGCAGAAATGATTGCTTGGTTATTATCTGATAATGCCTCGTACTCGACAGGAAGCTTATTTGATGTGGCGGGCGGCATGTAGCTTTATTTTTTCATCAATTTGTAAGTAACTTGGGCTTTCTCCTGTCTATGATTAATAAGGAGGAGAAAGCCAATGGTTGAGAGCATGATACCCAGTTTGGCGACCTTACCGTCACTGGGTTTATTTTTTGTCATTATATTTGCCTCGTATGTTTTTGAGGACGGTGCGATTGCGCTAGCCGCTTTTGTAGCGGTTGAGTCGGTCTTGGCGTGGCACACAGCCTTGTTGGCGATTTTCCTGGGCATCGCAAGTGGTGATATTGCCCTTTTTTTACTGGGTCGTTATGCGCGGCGTTATCGCGGTTTACGTGCCCGTTTATTGTTGATGAAAGGGGTGCGAGACGCACGCCACCTTTTACGGCGTCACGCTTTTTTTAATCTTTTCCTTATCCGCTTTATCCCCGGTTTAAGAACAATTACTTATAGCCTCAGCGGTTTTCTCGCGATCCCGCTCAGCACCTTTTTATTATCCGTTGGTATTGCCACCGCCTGCTGGACAGGATTGATTTTTTGGGGCGCATTCACGATTGAGCACAGCGATTGGCTGGCAGAGAAACAACTGACAGGTTGGGCGTTTGCGCTCWCGATTGTCTTGCTGGTGCTGATTAATCGTTTTCTCCGTCGCCGCGCGTTGCCAACACCACCAAAAGGATCGCTATGACAAAGCCTTCGGTGACGCTTGTCGGCCAAGCTGGCATGCCCCACTACCCTGTGTCACGGTCGTTGGGCTGGTTTGAGTTTCTGCCTGCTTGGTGTTTCTACACGCCCGTCGTGGTTCAATCAATCGGGCTTGGCCTCTACTATCGCAGTTTGACGTTGCCGTTGATTGCTAACCCGGGGATCCGTCTCTCAGGGATGGTCGGTGAGGCGAAATCAGAGGTGTTTGCCCAAGCGGGCGACACGGCGCAACGATACATCGCTGCCTATTGGCGATGGACGCGGCCCAATGCAATCACCCCCAGCATTAAAAAAACGCTACTTGCCGAACTTGCGAAGGCAGGTATCGCTATGCCGCTGGTGGCTAAGCCGGACAAAGGCTGTCGAGGGGCTGGCGTTCAGCGCATCGATACGGAAAAAAAGCTCTTTGCTTATATCAGCACATTTCCTCCCGACAGAGACATTATTTTCCAAGCATTGGCACCTTACGACGCGGAAGCGGGGGTTTTCTATATTCGCTATCCCGGCGAGGAAAGTGGGCACATATTCTCCCTCGGGTTGAAATATTTGCCCGCCGTGATCGGTGATGGCAAGCATACCTTAGCCGCGCTTATCCAGCACCATGATGCCGCCTCTGTGCGCGGACACCTTTATCATCAGCGCCACCATCATCAGCTTGATGACGTAATACCAGCGGGCGTACGTATTCCGTTAGCCTTCTCGGGTAGCCACTGCCGCGGTGCCATCTTTAAAGATGGGGCGGCTTGGGTGACGCCAGCATTGACGGCAAAAATGGATACGATCGCGAAAGACATTGATGGTTTTTACTTCGGTCGCTTTGACATCAAGTTTCGCGATATGGCGTCGTTAAAGAAAGGAGAGGCGCTTTGTATTGTTGAGATCAACGGCGCGAGTAGTGAGCCGGCGCATATTTGGGACAGTGAGGGGAGTTATTTCCAAGCCATCAGCGCACTATTGCATCAATATCGGCATTTGTACCATATTGGTGCGCGCTTGCGATTGCAGGGACACAAACCACCCTCTTTGTTTGCTTTGCTCCGCGCATGGTACCAAGAAAGGCGCTGGATGAAGCAATACCCAGAAACGGACTAAAGCGGCATGACATCTGCTTGAATGAAGATGATGGCGCCAAATTGCCGCAACATGTACTAAGGTGAGGGTATGCATTCGAGTCTAACCAAAGCAGATAGTGCGATTATTAGTGGTAACCTGGATGTGGCTTATCAGGCACAGCAGCTACTGACGAGTGTTACGAACGCGGCTTATGGTCGTATGCGGGCCGATGGATTTACCAGCACCATTGGCCAACATATGCGTCATGCGCTCGATATGTATTGGGCCTTACACGAAGGAGAGGGTAGTGGCGTGATGAATGCAGATGGACGCCGGCGAGGCCATCGCGTAGAAACCGATAGATCTCTTGCCCAAGCTGAGTGGCAGGCCATAGCCAGCTGGTTACATACGCTATCTAGTCAACAACTCAAGCAGTCGATACAAGTGTCGACACAGGTCACCTTGTATGCCTCCAATACAGTGACTACCCCCTCAACCATAATGCGTGAATTGATTGCCGTGGCCAGTCATGCCACTCACCACTTTGCTATGATGCGCACAGCCGCATACGATCTGGGGGAAGTGTTGGATAAAGAGATCGGCATCGCTGCAGCGACGGCAAGTTATCAGCGAGAGCAGCACCCATGTGCACGCTGACATGGTTGACCTCAGAGCAAGGGTTTGAACTGTGTTTTAACCGTGATGAGGCACGAGGTAGAAGCCGTGCAATACCGCCGAAAGTCTATCAAATAGCGGGAACACGCGTACTTATGCCGATTGATCCTGATGGGATGGGCACTTGGATAGCGGCGAATGAACATGGGCTATTGGTCTGTTTGTTAAATGATTATCAAGGTCAACCGTCTGTTGTGCCCAAGCGTAGTCGGGGCCAGCTGGTGAAATCCGTGGCGAGGGCAAGCGATCTGTCTCAGGTGGCGGCCATGGTGGCAGAGCATGAAATGACGGATTTTGCGCCTTTTACCTTGTTGGTCTTTAGCCCGATGAATACCGATAAGACCCAACACGCGGCGTGTTCACCGGTGGCTTGGCAGTGGAATGGACGCACGTTGCAAGGTATCGACTGTGTGCCACCTGTTGTCTCCTCTGCGGTGGTAGCAGATGAGGTACGTCGCACGCGCTCAGCGCTCCTCGCCGCAAAATTGCGTGATTCATCTTCTTCCGCCCATGCGCTACTCGATTATCATCGAAGCCACGAGCCAGTATTGGGGAGTTTATCTGTGTGTATGCACCGAGAAGACGCCAGTACAGTGAGTTTGACACATATCTGCGTGAACGCGGATACCGCAAGTATGTATTACTACGATGGTGCCCCGTGTCGGGTCAGCAGGCCATTAGTGGCCCACTTACCCCTCGAGGTTGATCCTACTATGCCACTAAAAGCCAATACTGGTTCCGACGTTTACTGAGCTGGTTTCCGCGGTGCCTCTATCGGCATAAGTGAACTCAAACGCCATTTTGGGGCCGACGGTAGGCTGTAGTTCAAAGCCCACGGTGCCTGTTGCGCCCCAGCCAATATCTTTATCTGAACCGAACTTTGTTTGATAATAATTACCACCACCGCGCAAATAAACATTGCCCATGCTCATGGGGACATTGATCTGCACTCCCACCGGAATATAGCTTGAGGTGAGTGTTGTTTCTGTACCGTTACTATTGTCGAAATCGGCACTGGTTTGGCCGTAGCCGCTGTAAAGGCTTGTGTAATCGGTGACACGTAAGGTGCCGTTAATTTCCCAAGTGTGGCCTGTTTCTGTTTGTGTGCCGTACCTGACATCTGTGATACCGGCACTTGCGCCAATACTGAGCGGGGAGGTTTGCGCTTGTGCGGTTGTGGCCAACAACATACCAGCACACAGTGTGGCGAGCGATAAACATTTGGTCATAGTAACTATCCTTTGGGCCGAGCGTGCAAATGACGTCATAGATTCAGTATAAGGTGTTAGCGGCGAGCGTACACCAAGCTTGAGTGATATTTGTGCTTTAACGCTGTCTGGTGACAAAGAATCATCATGATCGATTTTAAGTCTAAGTGAGCAGTGCTATTGTAATGCCCCTTGTATGTCAGCATGAACGCATGCGTGTTTGTTTCTCAAAGGGCCCTATAAATGAAATTTGCTGTTCTCGATCAAGCGATCTACGACCACCTTTACCGTGACATTGAAGCCTTCCGCACCACCTTTGATTTGCCCTGCAATGATCCTGACTCTCTCGATGACAAAGCCGATGATCTGCACACGGCGTTGGCGGTCGAGGAAATGACAGAACTTGCGGAAGCCGACTCGCTGGTTGAGCAAGTGGACGCTATTGTTGATAGTGTCTACGTGCTGATGGGGCGTGCTGTTCAAATGGGCGCGCGTGGGTATCGAGAACAACTCGAAGTGAGCTACATGGTTGATATCTTGCTTCAAATCGCCTCGCGCCTAGGTGTTGATTTTGTGACCTGTTGGGATGAGGTGCATAGCAGCAATATGAGTAAAGTCTGTCGCAATCAACAAGAGTTTGCCGACACCCAAGCGTTTTACGCGCAAAAAGGCATTGATGTTGTCGCCAGTCCCAAAGAAGATGGCATCATTGCCAAATGTGCCGCCGATGTCAGTGTCGACGGCAAGCTTATCCGTGAAGGCAAGGTGATGAAATCGGTTTACTACCGCCCCGCTGACCTTGCCAAGTGTGTGATGGCCGAGCTGGCGTAATCCCACGCTTCTCGCCTGCCCAAAACGCCACCGTGATCAGCGGTGGCGTTTTTGGTTCGTGAGAAGGAATACCGGTTAGAGTGAAAGCTCTCATCGCGGTGGCCCGAGGCGAGGCTGTCATCAAAAATTGTCACAATTGTCTTTTTATCTAGCACGTCACTCGGCCTTTTTTCTTCTATACTTTTGCACTTAACGCTGATTTAAGTCTACGTTAAGGGTTTGCGGTTGCCCTAAAGTGGATGATGTCTTTTTTAGTGTAATCACTCAGCCTTCTGAGCGATTAACACTTTCGCTATCCAATTTAAGGGAGAGTATTGTGGAACATCCTTTTTCACTTGCAGGTAAAGTCGGTATTGTCGCCGGACTGGCCAATGAAAACAGCATTGCGTTTGGGTGTGCTCAAGCGCTAAGCCAAGCGGGTGCCGATGTGCTGGTCACCTATGGCACACCTAAGGCAGAGCGGTTTGTGACCCCGCTCAAAGCGTCCATGGGCGATCCAGAACTCATGCTGTGTGATGTACAGGACGATCAACAACTCGACGCACTATTCGCTCGCGCCAAGGAGAAATGGGGACGAGTCGATTTTGTTGTGCATTCCATTGCCTTCGCGCCTTTGGAAGATTTACACGGTCGCGTGGTCGATTGCTCGCGCGAGGGGTTCTCGCTGGCGATGGATATCTCTTGTCACTCGTTTATCCGCATGGCGAAACGCGCAGAGCCACTGATGTCTGATGGCGGCACGCTGTTTAACATGTCCTACTATGGGGCGGAGAAAGCCGTCGATAATTATAATCTAATGGGGCCTGTTAAAGCGGCGCTTGAGTCGACCACCCGTTACTTGGCAGCAGAATTAGGACCAAAAGGGATCCGGGTGCATGCTATTTCCCCCGGCCCGATCAGAACGCGTGCTGCGTCGGGGTTAAAAGAATTTGAAGCCTTGGCCGTGGATGGAGAAACGCGCTCGCCCCTTCGACGTTTGGCAACAGTGCAAGATGTTGGTCATGCCGTGGTTTACCTTAGCGCCGATGCTGGGCAAGTGTTGACGGGACTCACCCACTACGTTGATGCCGGTCATCACCTTAGGTTTTAAGCGCAACGAGGCTAACACATACTTTTTTGACTTGATCGATTATTGAGGAGCCCACCATGTCAGGGACGAATAACGAGGAAGTCATCGAGAATAAGACGTACGATGAGATTTCATTAGGCGATGAAGCGTTTTTAGAAAAGCGCCTCACCATGGAGGACATTAAGCTTTTTGCGATTATGTCGGGGGATGTCAATCCTGCCCATGTGGATGATGACTTTGCCAAAAGCAGTCGCTTTCAGGAAGTGATTGCGCACGGTATGTGGGGCGGAGCATTGATTTCTACCGTATTGGGGACAAAGCTGCCCGGTCCTGGCACTGTCTACCTCGGACAAACACTCGCGTTCAAAGCCCCCGTCATGCTAGGCGATGTGCTGCGCGTCGCTGTTCGTGTCGATAAAATGGACGAAAAGCGTCACCACATTGTGTTTGCTTGCCGGTGTGAAAACCAACGCGGTGATACTGTGATTGAAGGGGAAGCACGCGTACTGGCGCCCACTAAAAAAGTTCGACGTCAACGCACGGTATTACCAGAAGTGCGCTTATCTGAGCGCGGGCAGTTGCATGCGATTTTAACCGCGGCCGATCACCCTGATCCCATGCATACCGCGGTGGTGCACCCCGTTGACGACAGCTCGATCCGCGGCGCGGTGGAGTCGGCGAAGCAACAGCTCATTATTCCTACCCTCGTCGGTCCTCGTGACAAAATAATGGCGGCGGCGGATAAAGCTGAACTGGATATCCGCGACTTTGACATTGTTGATGTACCCCATAGTCACGCGGCGGCGGAAAAAGCGGTGGCTATGGCACGTGCGGGGGAGATAGAGGCGCTGATGAAAGGCGCACTGCATACCGACGAATTGCTACATGAAGTGGTTAAACGGGAAGGAGGGTTGAGAACTGAACGTTGCCTCAGTCATGTGATGGCCTTTGATGTGCCGACCTATCCGCGCCCGCTATTTATTACTGATGCCGCCATTAATATCTATCCAGGGTTGGCTCAAAAGCGCGATATTATTCAAAATGCCATCGAACTGGCTCATGCGATTGGCAACAGTCATCCACGGGTGGCGATTTTGTCGGCCGTGGAAACCATTAACCCTAAATTGAATGCGACGCTTGATGCCGCGGCACTGTGTAAAATGGCGGAGCGTGGTCAAATAACGGGCGGTATCTTAGATGGACCGCTGGCGTTTGACAGTGCCGTCTCCGAAGACTCTCGCGTGACCAAAGGGATTAACTCCCCGGTTGCAGGGTGTGCGGATATCCTGGTGGCCCCTGATCTTGAGGCTGCCAATATGCTGATGAAACAGCTGAGCTACCTCGCAGATGCCACCGGCGCGGGTGTGGTGGTGGGGGCGCGTGTGCCCATTATGCTGACCAGCCGTGCCGATGATGCATTGACCCGCATTGCATCGAGTGCGCTGGCGTTGTTGCTTGCGGAGCATCAACGTAAAGCACTGGATAAGTATAAGTAGGCGACAATGGCGAACATACTGGTCATTAACAGCGGCTCGTCGAGTTTGAAATTCGCGCTGTTTGACGTCAATGCGGATCCGGTTGAGGAAACGCGTTGGCAGGGTGTTAATCGGTTAATGGGTGGACAATTTTCCGGTTTGGGGACCCAAGGTTACGCGGTGTCCGTTGATAGCGGCGCGGATGGGCTTTCTATCCCGCCCGCCAACGCAGCGGATCACCATGCCGCGATTGTTTCGCTATTGGCGTGGCTCGAACCGCGAGGCTTTCTTGATAATCTGATTGCTGTCGGTCACCGCGTGGTTCATGGTGGTACGCACTTTCAGCAAGCAACGTCTCTTGATGCGCGCAGCGTCAAGCTGTTGGAGGCATTAACCTCGCTAGCGCCGCTTCATCAGCCTTATAGCCTTGCCCCGATTAAAGCACTTCAGACCCGATTACCCAACATGCGCCAAATTGCCTGTTTTGATACCGCCTTTCATGCCCAGCAGCCCAAGGAGGCGCGCCAGTTTGCGCTTCCTTACGCAATGTATGACAGGGGCTTTCAACGTTATGGCTTTCATGGCTTGTCTTACGACTTTATCTCGCGTTGCTTACCCGAGGTGATCCCGGATTTTGATTGCGACGCCAAAGTGATTGTTGCGCATCTTGGTAATGGCGCGAGTTTGTGTGCTATCCAATCACGACAAAGTGTGGCTTCCACCATGGGCTTTACCGCGCTTGAGGGGTTACCAATGGGAACGCGAAGTGGCGCCATTGATGCGGGATTGGTGCTGCATCTGATCACCGAAGAAGGCATGACTGCAGACAACGTCAGCACGCTCTTATATAAAGAGTCTGGGCTGTTAGGTTTATCGGGTATCAGCAGTGATATGCGCACCTTATTACGCAGCGATAAACCAAGAGCTAAGCAGGCGATAGCGCACTATTGTTATCGGATTGCGCGAGAAATCGGCAGCCTCTGTGCGGCAATGGGCGGTGTCGAACATCTGGTGTTCACCGCTGGGATTGGCGAGCATGCTGCACCTGTACGCGAGCGTGTGGTGGCACAGTGTGATTGGCTAGGTATGCGCTTGGACGCCGCGGCCAATCAAGCCAATCAAACGTGTATATCTGCACCGGACAGTAAGATTGGCGTGTGGGTTATCCCCACTGATGAAGAGCGTGTTATTGCCGCTGATTGTGTCGCGATGCTGTGATGACGATCGTTTCTTGGCGTTGCCTGCCGCCAATGGGGGACATATTGGCTCAAAAAGGTTCAAGGTGGATTGATGATTGCAGCGCCAGTTATACGCTAAAAGTGTGATATTCCATACAAGATTTTTTCTAAGAGTGCACCGAGCGGGCGTAAATCGTTATGCTAGCGCCGAGTTAGAGGATGCAAGGATGTTGTTATGATGCGCTGGGTATGGGTGAGCGTATTATTGCTTAGCCTCACAGGGTGTGCGCAGAAGCTTGGTCGGCCATTTGATATTAAAAATCTCGCCAAGTCAGACATGGATTTAATTACCGATATTCACATCGCTGAGATTCGTGATCTTAGCGAAGCCCTCATCGTGAAACTGTACAAGCGTAACCCGCGCGAGCTCAAAAAAGTGCCCGGCATGACGATTGAAAAACGCGTGGCGCAGTTGATGACGGCAGAACGCCCCGACAATGGCTTTCGAGAGCTGGGAGGAATGGATGGCATCGCGCTGCTGCCTTTAGCCTTTTCAAGTGAATTTGAGGGCGACCGCGTGTTTGCGCTCATGGCGGGTGTTACCGGCATGATCAGTGCGAGCTATAATCATCAACTTGAGTTTTTTTTGCTCGATGATATTGACCAACAAAAACTCTATAACAGTGCTCGAAACCTAGAAAAAATTGCCTGGCTTTTAAACAATCAAAAGGACGAACACGGTCAACTGCTGTTGCTGAGTAATGGAATGGGCAAAAATGGTGTGCCCAATTATAGTTACGAGCGTTTGTTGGGCCAGATGATTATTATTCAAGACATGATGGCCATTATGGTGGCGGACAGTACTAACCGTAATATTAATCAGGTGGTACACAGCATGGCGTCGATGACATTCTTCCCTATCTAATTAACGAGGCGGCGCAATCACCGCCTCGCTCCTTACCAACCAATTTCTTGGCCTTGATAATCAATAAAGTTGCCGTTTTGACTGTCCGTTAGGGTATCGAGCACATGCTTCAACCCTTGGGCCGATGTGGCAGTATTGATAAGGGCATTGGGTCCACCCATTTGCGTTTGTACCCAACCGGGGTGGAGAGCAATCGAACGAATGCCTTTACTTCGCAGGTCAATAGATAGACTTTTGATCACCGCGTTGAGCGCGGCTTTTGAACTTCGATAAATATACCCACCGCCTGATTGGTTATCACTCATGCTCCCGACTTTTGAGGATAGGAAAGCGAAAATGGGTGTATGGCCACTTTGGCTTGCCTTTTCAAGATGCGGGGTGAAATGTTCAGCGATAACCAGGGGAGCGATGGTATTGACTTCCAGCACCTCGCGCCAGGCCGCTGTATCCACGTCACCGAATTGATACCCTTTGGGGCCATATAGACCTGCATTGTTGATCAGTAAATGGATAGGCGTGTCGATAAGCTGTAATGCAAGTTGCTGTATTACCGTATGATCCGTGACATCTAATCCGTAGGTGGTGAGCGTTGAGTAACGGTTTTTTAGTGTCATCAAGTGAGGCGCAGAGCCGGGGAAGCGGCAGCAGGCAATCACCTGCCAACCGTGCTCGAGATACAGCTCAGTGAGCGCCAGGCCAATCCCACGGTTCGCGCCTGTGATAAGAAGTGTTGGAGTCATTGTTGCCTCATAATGGCCGGAAGTGTCCTTCCATTATATGACTAACCCTCCATCGACTTTAAGCGTTTGACCTGTGATAAAGCTCGCGTTATCGCTGGCAAGAAAACTAATCGCGTTGGCGATATCCTGCGCGGTACCCATGCGGCCCAAGGGTGTTTTCCCTTTCATCATCTCAATGACTTTATCGGGTAAATTTTCCGTCATGGGCGTTTCAATAAAACCGGGAGCGACACAATTGGCGCGTATTTGCGCACCGTGACGAGCGAGTTCTTTTGACCAAGTCTTTGTCATTGCAATCACGCCACCTTTTGAGGCGGCATAGTTGGTTTGACCAATATTGCCGTCGGTGCCGACGACCGAAGACAAGCTCACAATCGCGCCTTTCTCTTGCGCCATCATCAGTGGCGCGATGGCTTGTGTCATGGTAAAGACGCCCTTTAGATTGACGTCAATGACCGCGTCCCAGTCACTTTCGCTCATTTTGGTCAGCAGGTTGTCACGAGTGATGCCAGCATTGTTCACCAGCACATCGATAACTGCGTGTTGTTGGTGCAAGCTCTGCACCCAATTCGCGACAGCCTCTTGATCGCAGACATCCAGCGCAACGGGAACGATAACCCGATGTGCTTGCCAGTCTTGCATGTTGTCAATATTCCTATCTAATGCATAAATCTTGGTAGCGCCTTGTTCGACAAAGGTTTCAACGATGGCGCGGCCGATCCCTTGTGCGGCACCTGTAATGACACAGTGTTTACCGGTCAGCATGGTGTTTCTCCTCATTATATTCATCGTGCTTTTCTTGGGCGTTGGGTCACCTAAGCCCCTGCTTCTACGTTGGTATCTCGCGGCCAACGTCAGATAACGTGCAACAACTAGGCCAGTGGTGACATCCTCTATAGTAAATTGAGATATCAATTTGTGGGCGTATGGGCTAAAATTTAATCAAGTTGTCACCTTGTTCGAGAGAGGACCTATGCCGACGTCAATCAATTCGCAACCTTTAGCGCAGCAATACATGCAGCGTCAGCGCGATCGTCAAGATGATCAGGTCAATGGCGGTCTCAATAACTCGATGAGCGTGCAAGAGCGTGCCGAGCTGATCCGTAAAGAGCGAGAAGAGCAAAAAGAAGCCGCAGCATCGGGCGAGCAGCGTGAGGATAAGCGTGATTATCAAGCCCTCATTGATCGTGTGGCGGAACAAGAAGCGCAGAAAACGCGAGCGGATGCCTACAACCAACAGCAACAAGCGCTGATGGATCAGGTGCAAAAAACCATCACACCCAACGGCCAGCAAAACAGTTACAGCCTCAAGGTTTAATACGCCCACCCGCCTGCTTTTTGGTCGCCGCCTTTGGGCGGCGTTTGTGTTTTTGCTGTATGGTTTTCATCTCGCGTTGCAAAAATGTAAAATGTAATGGCGTTTTGGTTGCTATTCTTTACACTTGTTATTGGCTTAAACCCTTAAAAAAACGCGGTTAGCGACGCTTTCCTCTCACTGTTCAGCATAAGTGACACTATTGGTTAACATTTGATTAACCAGCTGTCCGCTTGTCTTCTCTAGTCCCAGTCACCGTCTAATGCTATCTCTAATGTTACACACAAGGAGGAAGCGATTATGACGTCAACCATGCAAGCACCTGTCAAAACGATTAATCCATTGGGCACAGATGGGTTTGAGTTCGTTGAATACACAGCGCCCGATCAAGCGGGTATCGATGCACTTAAGAATTTGTTCTCGTTGATGGGTTTTGCGGAAATTGCCAAACACAAGCACAAAGACGTTTGGCTGTATCGTCAGGGAGACACCAACTTTATCGTAAACGGTGAGCCCGAATCACAAGCGCAAGGCTTTGCTAAGCAGCACGGTGCGAGTGTCAACGCCATGGCGTTTCGAGTGAAAGATGCGGTACACGCGATTGCGTATGCGGCCAAACAAGGCGCCAAAGTGGTTGAGCCAAACATTGGTCCAATGGAGCTCAGCATTCCTGCGGTATACGGCATTGGTGATTCATTGCTTTACTTTGTCGACCGCTATGGTGACCAAAGTATTTATGAAGTCGATTTTGACTTTTATCCAGACTGGCAATCGCGCCTGAAAGAAGCGGATGCAGGATTGAAAGTTATCGATCACCTGACCCACAACGTCGATATTGGCAACATGGATGTATGGGCTGACTTTTACGAGCGTATTGCCAACTTCAAAGAGATCCGATTTTTTGACATTGAAGGCAAAAAGACCGGGCTGAAGTCGCGAGCGCTGACCGCACCTTGCGGAAAAATCCGTATTCCTATCAATGAGTCAAGTGATGACAAGTCACAGATTGCAGAATATTTGAAAGAGTATAACGGTGAGGGGATCCAGCATATCGCCATGACCACCGACAACATCTACCAAACGGTGCGGACGTTACGCCAACGAGGCATGGCGTTCATGGATACGCCGGACACCTACTATGAGAAAATCAACGAGCGTGTCAATGGCCATGAAGAAAGCATCGATGAGTTGCGTGATACCCGTGTATTGATTGATGGTGACGTCGACAGCGGTATCTTACTGCAAATCTTTACCAATACTGTTATTGGACCGGTTTTCTTCGAAATCATCCAACGTAAGGGTAACCAAGGCTTTGGCGAAGGTAATTTTAAAGCCTTGTTCGAGTCTATCGAGCTGGATCAAATGCGTCGTGGTGTATTGGACTAACCGAAACGGTACATAACAAACTCGCTTGAGGCTGCGATACGGGTTATCCGGATAAACTGACTCAAGTCGATAGGCTGTCGTTATTTGTAGACACCCTATGTTATTGGCGCTCCTTTGTGAGCGCCTTTTTTGTTCTTTTTCGCCCACTAACTAGGACATTTCTCGCCCAAAATAAGATTAGACTCTATGATTAGCAGAGAAGCTTTTTCGATAAAAGGTGATTATGAAGGTAGGCAGCCCCCTGACTCGCCCCTCTCTTTCTGCGGGAATCATTACCAAGCTAGCCTTAAGCTGGACCGTACTGACAGCGTTATTTGCGGCGCTTCTCCTGCTGGGCGATTACCAAACGCATAAAGCAGATGTCGATCGCGCCTTGCAAGAGGTGGGCAACAGAGATCTCAGTGCAATGACTGGACATCTATGGCGTGTGGAAACGCAAGCGTTTGAGCAACGGATAGAGCAGCTCATCGCCCAACCTGAGATTGATTATATCCATGTGTATGATGCCGATGGCTCGTTAATTGAGCGTGGCGTGGAGCCTGCTGCACAATCGTTGCAAAAGCGTTGGTCGTTAATTGCAAGAGACGAGGGAAACGAGTATACCCTTGGGCAACTTGAGGTGGCGTCAAATTATACGGCGTTAAATGCCTACTTTGGCGATAGTGCCCAGTGGGTTTTTCTTGGATGGTTGGCTGTTTCAGGATTGGGGATCTTAAGCTCGATATGGATTGTGCGTCGCCACTTAGAAAGGCCGTTAGTGGCGCTACACCAGCAGGTCAACCAGTGGGATAATGGCGTACCCACGCCGATTCAGGTCCCCCCCCAATTCCATCATTGGCGAGGTTTTGAAACGCGTTATAACGCTATGATCACGGTGCTAGGGCAACAACTGGCTCAGTTGGAGGACGCGAAGCACGACGCTGAAAAGGCTAGCCAAAAGAAAAGTGAGTTTTTGGCCAACATGAGCCATGAAATCCGTACTCCAATGAACGGCATTATTGGGATGGCCTCGCTGTTAAAAAGCACTCGCTTAAACAAAGAGCAACAAGAGTTTGTCGAGATGTTGGAAACATCGTCGATGTCGTTATTAGATATCATTAACGACATCCTCGACTTCTCTAAAATTGAAGCAGGTAAGTTAGAACTGGAACCATTAGAGCTCAATATATTTGAGTTGGGGAAAGATCTTGAGAATCTGTTCATTCTCCGAGCGAAGGAAAAGCAGCTCGCTTTTCGCTGCGAAATAGATGCTGATATTTCCCCTTTGTTGATAGGTGATGCACCACGATTACGCCAAGTGATGATTAATTTGGTGGGTAATGCAATCAAGTTTACTGAGCGTGGGGAAGTGGTTGTCTCTATCAAGCAGGTGAGTGACGAGGATACGGCCAGTGTGCTTCGTTTTGAAGTGAGTGATACCGGGCCTGGCATTCCCGTTGAAGAACAAAGCCGTATTTTTGGTAAGTTCGAACAAGGTGACTCCTTAACAGCAACCGCCCGAGGTACCGGGCTTGGGCTCGCCATCTCACAGCAAATTGTCAATTTAATGGGGGGGCGAATTACCCTCAACAGTGAAGTGAATGTGGGCAGTGTGTTTACCTTCACCGCGCGTTTTGATTGTGCGGATATTCCGTTAGCCACGCCAGTTGAGGCGTATCTTTTCGCGGGCGCCCCGATGTTATTGGTAGATGATAGTCGTTTAAACATGCGCATCACCACGGCACAATTGAGTAACCTTGGTTGCCAAGTCACATGCTGCATGCACCCGGATGACGTGATTCCTTTAATTCGCGAACGCCTTGATAGCCACTATCCATTTAAAGTGATTTTACTCGATAAAGTGATGCCCAAAATGGACGGTTTTCGCTTGGCTGAACAAATCATTACCACGTTTGGAGATAAAAGCCCTGCGATCATGATGTTAACGGCGGCGCCCGATGCATTGGATAAGCCGCGGATTGAACGCTCAGGCATAGAGGGTTACTTAGGCCGTCCCTACCAATTTAATGACTTAAAAGCGCATTTGGTGCGCATCTTACAACAGCGCCAACCGACACTGGGGGTCGTACGATCTACCGGAAAAGGCACATCGCTGGCTGGATTGCATGTCTTGGTCGTTGAAGATTCCAAAGTTAATCAACGAGTGACTGAGGCGATGTTGACCCAACTAGGGATACATGTTCGCTCGGCTGCCGATGGTGAGCAGGCGCTGGCACTGTGGAAAAGCCAACCTTTTGACGCGATTTTCATGGATTGTCAGATGCCTGTGATGGACGGTTACCAAGCCGCTGAACACATTCGAGCACAAGAATCGCGCTTTAATCGAACCCCCATTATTGCACTGACCGCGAATGCGACAACGGAAGACAAGGAAGCGTGTTTAGCCGCGGGTATGGATGATTATATTGCCAAACCGGTCAGGCAGCATGAGCTCGCGACCATGTTGAGAAAACATACCTTTACCTCGCAAACTTACTTAGTGAAGCATTAATGACGTAATACAAGGAACGTGAGCTTAGTTACAAAAATATCAGAAAAAGTAAACAAATCCTGGGGCGGCTCACGCCATTTTCGTTAGGCTTCTAATCTTTTGGTGGGCGAAACACCTAAAACAATTAGAAAGCAAAACGAAAAGAGGAAACATGAAAATCAATAAACTGCTCTCAACGGCAGCTGCGTTGCTGCTTAGTCTCAGTGCGCATGCGGGTCAGCTCAACGTCATGGCGTATAACATTATGCAACTAAGTAACCTACAAGACTGGGATCAAGCTGAGCGTGCCGCCCGTCTGCCGCAAGCGATTGCCGATATGGACACTCAGCCTGATGTGATTTTGATCAGTGAGGCCTTTAACGCGGAAGCCGAGCAAGCGATGAATCAGCTGGCAAGCTTATACCCCTATCAAACACCCAATGTCGGACAAGACTGCAGTGGGGAAGGTTGGGATGCGCTGACTGGAGATTGTTCCAATTCTTTATTTGTCGTGCGTGGCGGCGTGACTATCCTTTCTAAATACCCCATTTTGACTCAAAAGGCGCACGTTTATCATCAAAGCTTGAAAGGTAGCTGGGACTATCAAGCCAACAAAGGCTTTGCCTACGTTGAGATCGATAAAGAAGGTGAAGCCTTTCACTTAATTGGCACCCATTTACAGGCAACGCACGATGGCATGTCTGATGAGGAGCACCAAGTGCGCCTTGGTCAGCTTAGCGAAATCAAAGACTTCATCGACAAGGCGGCGATTCCCGCTGAGGAGCCTGTGATTATTGGTGGTGACATGAACGTAGAGTGGAGTCGCCAAGATGAAATCAACGACATGAAAGTAGCATTAAATGGCGCATTGCGGTTCACCGAGCCTGAGGTAACGTCTTTTTCCGCCAAGCATAATTGGTTCACGAAAGCGAACGCGTATCACTTTGAATATGACCTTAACTACAACACGACGCTAGATTATATTTTGTGGAGCCGTGACCATGCACTGCCTGCCAATCAACCTGAGATGAAGGTGGTGCAATTAACCGCCAACGATGACTGGTATTGGGACTACCTTGAAGGCGAGTGGCCGCAAGCGGCTGGACAAACCTATCATGATGGTTACTACCATGAACTCTCTGACCACTATCCGGTCATGGTACAGTTTGAATTTGAGTAATTTCAGCGCTTGATAGAGTGCATTGTTACAGGGCTCAACCATGTTGAGCCCGCTTTCCCTCCCTCCCCCTATTAACGTTATCCAGACACCGCTAATTTCGTCCCGTATGCCAAGACAGTCTGGGATTTTGGACTACGCTTACTGAAAGGATTGCTGGGTATCTCACTTTGGATAAGGTTCCACTGAGATAAGTCGCAGCGTTGATTACTCTCTCACTTACTGCCTAACGATAGCGCTGGGTCGTTTGAGGACAACGATGAGAATACGAGGGAAGCATGAGTAGGCCGCGTTTCCATGTCATCTACGTTGACGATGACGCGCTCACATTAAAGGCGATTGGTCGGGTGATTCGCCGCTTGAAACCGAGTTGGGCTATCAGCTTGATTAAGAATCCTACCCATTGGGAGAAAGGCCTGTTAGATGATCAGTCCCCTTCTCTGGTGATCAGTGATCTACTGATGCCCAAGCTAAAGGGGGATGCGTTATTAGAGCAGGTTCGAGCGCGCTTTCCTGGTACGATACGTGCCCTGATAACAGGGGATACGCGCCAAAAAATTACCGAACTCGCGACGCCTAGTGTGCACTTCGTCCTACCCAAACCCTTCTCTGAAGATGACTTTGATAATGTGCTTAATAGTGTTGAGCGCCTCTATAAGTTGCCGATTGATGCTGAAACGCGTAACCGGTTAGTCGGTATTGAGGATTTTCCCGTCTTGCCTGACTGCGTGCGCCGTTTACGTGCCACGATTAATGATCCCCATTCAGACATGGAACAAATTGCACGAGTGGTCAGCGAAGAGCCTCCCCTAGTTGCCCGACTTTTACAGCTTGCTAATTCTGCTTATTTGGGCTTTCGAAACCGGACTTGGTCAATAGAAACAGCGATTAATCGGCTGGGCATTCAATCGGTCGAGTCAATTGCTGCCACTATGGTGGGACATAATGCCTTTAAGCACTTGTCCACCAAAGAGCACTATGCCGTGGTGGATGAACATATTGAACTGGCTAATGTGAGTAAGTCGCTGGGACTATTCCTTGGGTATGACAAAGCGCATGCAGAGCGTTTGTATCTCGCATCAGTGTTGTCTTCGTTAGGGGAACTGATGGCGCGAGAGCTTGGCTGTCGTGAAAGTAGCAACAATCCCATTTGCGATTTACCTGCCCGTTTTGATACTGCGCTTGTCGTCTCGAGTTATATCATTATTTTGTGGGGCTATGATTTTGAGCTTGCAGAGATTGTGTTGGCAAGCGGCGCCATCCCGTTATCCCCTGAAAGTGAGCGAACCAAGGATGGCGCGCTATTGCATTACTGCCGGCAGTGGATTAATGCAAACGATATTGATAAAGCCAAGCTTTTACAGTCTTGGTCGGCCAATATCGGCGCTTTTTTTACTCAGTCGTATAAGGAGACGATTTGAATGTGCCGGATAACAATCTATGACGCTGTGGTTTGCTGTGCATGTGGCATAAACATGGAAGGGGAACGTGGAG
Source organism: Salinivibrio sp. IB868 (assembly GCF_001995655.1). Taxonomy (NCBI): domain Bacteria; kingdom Pseudomonadati; phylum Pseudomonadota; class Gammaproteobacteria; order Vibrionales; family Vibrionaceae; genus Salinivibrio; species Salinivibrio sp. IB868. The sequence continues at coordinate 206,801 of NZ_MUEW01000004.1, read as the reverse complement.
GATAACAAGATTTCACCCGCGATTTTAAATGGGCTCTCTATCGCGGTATGTCTTATCGATCGTGACTATCGTATCGTTGACGCCAATACCTGCTTTCTTCGCAGCCTCAACGCAGCAAACGACGCCCTCGTTGGAGACGCGCTGTTAGCGCGTCTTCCTGCTCATCATCAATTTTTACAACAAAACATCGACACGGTTTTCTCGACGCAAGCGCCATTGCAGTCATCCGGCGCTGTCATTGTAGATATATGCGGGGATGTTGATGGGGCATACATATGGCAAGACGTCGAGTTTCTTCCCATTCTGTCAGTGCATGGCGAGGTCACACAGGTCGCCATTTGTTTTTATCGCCCGACAGCGTTGGCGGCCCCTACGCGAGAGGCTCTTCCCTCTATCCCAGATACTGAGCGACTCAAACGAAGCACTGAGGCGTATCAAGAGGTCGTTTCAGAACTCAAGCAGTTACAGAGTCAACTGCTTCAGTCAGAGAAAATGGCGTCGATTGGGCAAATATCGGCGGGAATTGCCCATGAAATTAATAACCCTATCGCTTTTATCTCCTCCAACATTCGCACGCTATACGACTATCTAGATAAATTTACCGCCTATGTCCGTTGTTTGGACGAAAAGATAGAGAGCACCGACAATAGGGCCTTACTGGCAGACCGACAGGTGCTAAAAGACGATATTCAATTGAGTTATTTACTCGAAGATGCCAGCGATCTGATTGAAGAGTCGTTAGAAGGGATCACGCGAGTGATGACGATTGTCAAAGATCTCAAAGAATTTTCACACGTTGACAATGGTGAATGGGCGACCACTGATATTCGCCGCGGTATCGACTCGACACTGAAAATCATCCATAACGAGATTAAGTATGCGATTGAAATAGAGAGAAACTACTCGCCTCAGACACCTGATATCCTTTGTCAGCCCATGCAGTTGAATCAAGTTTTTCTCAATCTACTCATTAATGCCGCACACGCGATTGAGGGCGAGGGAAACATAAAGATTTCTGTCGCCCCCCTCGATGAAGAGCATCTGATTATTGAAATCAAAGATAACGGCCAAGGGATCCCAGAAGAGGCGCTGGCGACGATTTTCGAGCCATTTTATACCACCAAACCGGTCGGGCAGGGGACGGGGCTTGGCTTGTCCGTCTCGCGCGATATTGTTGTCGCTCACGGTGGCCAAATCACAGTAACCAGTGAGCAAGGAAAAGGGACGACGTTTACGATTGTGTTGCCTTGCTCGGGAAATCAGGCTGAGGGTATTTCTTCGCCAGTCCATGAGGTGATGAAAGGAGGGCGCAGCCCATGATGACGTACACGGAAATTCTATTGGTTGATGATGAGCCGCATATCCTACGTGCACTAAAGCGAGAACTGCGTCGTTTTGTGGCGCATATTCATACCGCAGAGTCGGGGCAGCAGGCGCTTGCTATTTTATCTGAACATCACATTGGCCTCGTGATTTCCGATTACCGGATGCCGCACATGGACGGTGCGGAATTACTGATTAACATTCATCAACGTTATCCTGATATTGCCACCATCATGTTATCCGGACAAGCCGATTTGCCGGGTGTTTCCCGGGCCATCAATGCCGGCGCATTGAGCCAATACGTTAGCAAACCTTGGGATCGCGAGGTGCTGTGCGATACGGTTAAAACGATCTTGAGCAATAAACAAGCGTCTTTGCCGCACGACACGCTGACGAGATGCCTTTCGCAAGACGCCCTTAATCAGCGCATTCAAGCTATGGCGGTGGATGTCAAAACGCCGTGGTTGGTGGTGATTATTGATAGTCAAGGAACCAGCACGATTAATGAAACCCAGTCGGTGATGGCGGGGAATCATCAGTTACAGCATGTCAGTGAACATCTTCATCAAATAACGGAATTTCACTGGTACCGCATCGCAGATAAGTTTGTGGGGTTGTTGGCGTACTCCTCGACAGGTCATTGTTTGTTAAATACGTTGATTGAGAGCTTGAACCGTGCCAGTGAGGAGAAAGCACTACCTACACGATTGATGGTCAGCGCGCTTCGCTCTTGGCAGGAGATATCCTTCGAGACGATTCAGGCGCGTAAAGCGAAAAAAATACCGCTTTATGATGCGCACTATTGGCTTCCTTGTCCTGATGGGCATCAAGACGACGCAACGTTGCGTACTTTGATTCGCGATATTGAAGCCAAACACTTCGAGGCATTTTTTCAACCACAATTGAATATTGTGACTGACGAAATTGATGGCTTTGAAGCACTGGTGAGACGTCGACTCGAATCGGGTGGTTATCAAAGTCCAGCGGCGTTTTTGCCTTTGCTAAGTCAATACCAGCTCGAAGACGTGTTAACCACCGCGATGTTTGAACAAGCGCTGGAAGCGATTCGTTTATTACGCCAGGCAGATATTCTCAAGACAATCAGTGTCAATGTGACCGCTCGGCAGTTGGAGACGGGATTTGTGGTAGGCGTGATTCAGCGCCTTTTGCCTGACTATCCAGATGATGTCCCGCAACTGGAGGTTGAGCTGGTCGAAACCGACAGGATCCATAACTTTACGCATGCCCACCAACAAATGGATTGTTTGAAATCACTCGGTATTTCCTGTGCGTTAGATGATTTTGGTACCGGCTTTGCTGGCTTTGAATCCATGTGTGATTTACCTTTTGACGTGATAAAAATTGATGGTCGCTTTGTTCGTAATATCGGCCAGAGTGAAATGGACGAAGTGATCTTGTCATCGATTAGCCAGAGTGCGGCGTTAATGAATGTAGAGGTGGTTGCTGAGTGGGTCGAAAATCAAAACCAAATTGACTTTTTGAGAGAAAAAGGGTGCACGCGTGTACAGGGCTATGGCATTGGTGCGCCGCTTAGCCGTGATCATCTCCTGGAGTTTTTAGCGACTTTTAAACACAACAACATACCCTCTCAAGCATAGCGGCAGTGATTAAGCATTATTCGCCGCTGCATGAGTGACCTGACGCACGAGTACGATGGTCGCTGTGGTGCCGTCCGTGGTTGAAGTAAGCTGTATCGTCCCTTGATGATGGCGAACAATATCATAGGCATAAGTCAACCCGAGCCCCATACCTTGTCCAACGGGCAAGGTGGTGAAGAAGGGATCGTAAACACGGTGGCTGTCATCTTGAGGTAGCCCTGGTCCTGAGTCTTTCACCGTGATGGTGCACAAATCGTCATTCTCCATACCGGCTACGTCAATATGATGTGTCATCGTTGCATGACCGCGTTCACAAGCTTGAAGTGCATTTTTGAGCACTTCTTTAAACAGCATGACCAGTTCGTCATGGCGGCCCATCACTGGAGGAAGTTGATAGATACTGGCAGCAATAGATATGTTGATATTCTTGGGTGGAGACAGGGTATTCAGCGCCTCATCAATCACCGCAAAGATTTCAACGCTTTGAAAGTGTTGGCGTGTTTGTTGATTATAACTGGAGTACTGCTGTAAGGCGGAAACAATATTGATCACGCGTTGCACACAGTCGTTAGCATCGGCAAGGCTATCACTGAAATCATCGTAGATGTCATCCACGAAGTGACGTTGTTTCCAGCGAGTGAGGGTCTCAATTGGCTCTGATTGGTGAACAACTCGCTCGGCAATATCTGTCCACTTTTGATAGGTCTCGAGATACTCTTGACACATTTGAAGGTTACTTTTCACCACGCCGATGGGGTTATTGATCTCATGAGCAACTCCTGCCGCCATGGTCCCAATCGAGGCCATTTTCTCGCTTTCGACCAGCTTCTCCTGCGTTTGCTTGAGTTGATGATTTATCTCGCGTAGCTGTTCATTCGATTGCACTAGGTCAGCGGTACGTCGCGCCACCTTGGTTTCCAGCGATTGATTCGCTTCCTCTAACCGCTTTTGGTAGGTCTCGGTTTTGTTTTCGGAATCACGCAATGCTTGAATCATATTGGTAAACGCGGTAGCCACACTGGCCAGTTCATCTTTGCCGTGGGTTGAAATGTGAACGTTTCTTTTGCCACTGGCGATAGTATCGGCGGCGTTTTTAAGCTCTGATAAGCGCTGGGTGAGATAGCTCCCCAATAGATAAGAGAATAAGGCCACTAACAGCATCTCGCCCAGCACAATGAGCATGCTCCAGTTTTTGGCATCTTGTATCTGGCTCAATAGGCCTGTTAGGTCAAAGCCAATCCAGACCGATCCAAACTCAATGTTCGACTCGGAAATGGTCGCGCGTACATCATACAGTCCATCCGTGACGGACTGTGCATTCATCTCAAGAATGTCTGTATTGAAAGAATCAGGAAGGTCCCCGGCTGATGATAGGATGCTTCCGTTATCGCCTACAACCGCGACATACATAATATCGCTGTTATGGAGTAGCTCTTGAGTAAAGGAGTCAACAGTGGCGAGATCGAACGATAACACCGCATTTTTTACCGTGGAAGCGAATAACTGGGTTGTTGAACTGGCACGTTGGTTGAGCCCTTGGTAGTTGGTGGTTTCTAAATAGTTGAGAGTCAAAGTCAGCAGAATCGCCAACAGGATCGCCTCAATCAGAGCGACACCTAAGATGGTTTTTAATCGTAAGGACATGGGCTAGTCACTCAATAAGTGTTGCAACAGCGTAATATTTAACGCTCTTACATCGTCCCAATCCTCGTTCTGTGCTGGCTCTATCCCTTTAAAACTGATATTTCCCAGCAGCGTTTGGCCCTTGTCACTGTTATTGAGGGAGAGAAAGGCCGCTTTAATCGCATCGGCGACTTGAGGGTCAAGGTCAGGATGAAATGCGAACGCATGAGGTGTGTAGCCGGGGGTTTTCCATAATACTTGCAACTGTTTGCTAACCACGGGATCGGTATTATTAAACGTCCGTTCAATGCCACCACCGGCAATAAAGAAATCTCGCGCAACGTTTAAGTAAACGGAGTCATGGGACGAGACATATTGCGGTGTAATGTTTATGCCTTGATTTTTCAGCGCGGCACGAGGCACCACACTGGCGGCAAACGCGGCCGGTGAAGGAAACGCTAAGCGCTTGCCATCGAGCGCTTCAAGTGAGGAAATGGACGCGTCTTTTTTGACGACTAAAATACCGTGAATCCGCTTATCTTTTTGCTTCGCAAATGCTTGGTAGCCAGGTTTTTGGTGGAAAACCGTATAGTGGTAAGGATTCATGTAAGCGACATCATATTCACCGGTGAGTACACGTCCTTCGAATTCGGGAATGTCTTTGGCAGTACGAAAGACAAGGTTGTACCCCGATTGTTGAGAGACGTACTTTAAAATTGGACCCCAGTTGTTAGCCAATGTAATTGCAGATTGCTGTGGCACGATACCAAAGGTAATGTCTCTTGCGTGAGCGTGGCTAACGAGGGTAATGCTGAGTAAAAAAGACAGCAAAATGACTTTCATTCATTCTTTCTCGCGATGTGATTGATGAACTACCAAACAGTGTAGTTACTGACTTCATCCCTTGCCACGCAATGAAGCGTGATTAAGCCAATGAAATCACATTGTAATCACACCACGCGCTTTTCTTATTTGGGACGAAACGGCAGTGATACCCACGCGAGCTGTTCGTTCTTCATGACAGACGACGGGGTGTCAGTGGGTGAGGGTATTGGTAGGAAAACCGGGAAGCTGCAACGTCCAGGCGCCCAGCAGGACTGGGCGCGAAAAGGAACATAATTAAAACGTGGCGCTGTAGCTTAAGCTAAAGGTGCGGCCAACGCCTTGATAGGTGACTAGATCCGCTGGAATACTTGGGCTATAGACTTTTTGTGCCTTTTGACTCCAAATAGTTAGGTAATCTTTATCCAGTAGATTTTGGATACCAAAGTTAATTTGACCGACTGGCAAGGCGTAGTAACCATTGAGACCGACAAGTTCATAGCCCTCGAGGCGATCACCCTCTTTATCTGATAAGTCACCAACATGTTGCAGGTTAAGCTCAGTGCCCCAATCGAAGTTATCGTATCCGATCGCTGCCATCGCCGTTGATGGGCTGGCGGTGTAGATACTCAGGTCTTTCCATGTGCCTTTATCTTTTTCCTCACTTTCGACAAGATGGCCTTGCAAGCGAGAGTACCAATTATCAGAAATATAGTAGTTGACTTGACCTTCTAAGCCATAAATACGTTGTTCATTGTTATCTAGCTCGAGCTGTGTATTGGAGTATTTGTAGGTTTTGTCAGAAAGTGAATAGTACGCAGATAACTGAGTGTTAAATGATGCATTGCTTAGGCGCCACCCTAGCTCGTAAGAGTCTGTTTTTTGACCATCGAGGCCTACATTACTGACGCTAACGTAATCATCTAAAGCAGAGCCAGAGTATGAGCCGTAGCCGTAAAACTTACTGGGATCGGGCATATTGAAGCCTTGGCTAAAGTTTGCCCATACTTGTTGCTTGTCAGTAAGGTCATATTTAATTCCGGCATTAAAGAGCCAGATATCTTTATCCGCTTTACCGCCAGGGATAGCTTCTGCCTGCGGTTTTCCGTCTAGCAGGGTAGCGAGTTGCTTATATACACTGACAAAACTATCACCATCATACTCAGTATTTTGATAGCGAATGCCAGCGAACAAGTTAGTTTTATCTGTGATTGCCCAATCAATTTGGCTGAAGACCCCGATATTTTGTGTGGTGAAGTCAGGATAACGATCGATATTTGCTTTGTGCTTAAAGCTCAACCCTTGGCTCGTTGCACTAACTGATGGGTCGTAGATACGTTGAAACGCACTAAAGGTCTCATGCGAATAGTCCACACCATAGTTCAGTGTTGCCTGAGTAAAGTCTTTTTGTAGCAGCAATTTTGCGCCTAGTACGTCATTGCTCTGCTCTGAGGCACCGAATGCTAGTGTGGGAGCTGATATATCACCAGAAAGAGCGTAATCAACTTTTTGCTTGAATGACTCGGAAATCATTGGAAAGGGAAAGTTCCCGAATGTCTCTTCGCGGTAATAGACTTGAGCCAAAAGGGAGTGACCAGCGACATTAGCGTGACTATATTGAGTGTTAAGCATCAACCTTTCGGTAAAAGGCTGCTCGCTTAACACTAATCCGTCCGAGCGCTTCAAATAAGATGAGTCTATCAAGCCAGCATATAATTCTACATCGCCATATCCAGCGTAATCCGGATAGATATTGCCTACAGGAACGGATGTTTTAGGCCCGTAATCAATCCCATAATCCGTATCTTGCTGACTGTTATAGTATTGTGCAGTCAGGGAAAGGTGCTGCTTGTCGTCAGGGCTGTAATCTAAGTTACCCATTACATCAATGCTGTCATTGAATTGGGTATCAGTTTGGGTGACATCGGGCAAAATAGGATCGCCATTGCCGTCGTAGGCCGCACCTTTACCTTCATACGCCACGGATAAGCGCCCTTGCAAGGTTTCACTGCCGCCGGATACCGCGACTGCGGCTTTCTTGGTCAGGTCTTCGCTGTTGTTAAACCCAGTGGTGACGCCAGTCTGCACCTCGAGTTGCGCATCGCCTGCTTCACCTCGTTTGGTGATGATATTGATAATACCGCCGGTTGCGCCCGCGCCATAAATGGAGGTCGCGCCTGACAGTACCTCAACACGGGCGACATTAAAGGGGTCGATACTATCCAGTTGGCGGCTAATGGTGCGAGCGGCATTCAATGCCACGCCATCAATCATGATTTGCGCGCTGCGGCCACGTAAATTCTGTGAGGCGTTGGTACGTGCGTTGGTGCTGCCAAAGTCAAAGCTTGGGATCAGCTTTCCTAGCGCCCCTTTTAATGACTCACCGCCTTGAATTTCACGGGTTAATTCTTCATTGGTGATCACCCAGTTGGTGCTGGCTGAATCGGCGATCGTGGTTTGAATTTTACTGCCGGTGACAATGATGGTTTCGGTATTGGCCGCAGAAGGGGCGGCGTGGGCGAGATGGGCACTGAGCACTAACGCCAGCGGTGAGAGCGAAAAGCTGACTGCTTTTTTGGTGTTCATAATTATCCTTATACGTTACAACCCTGCAGGGCATAGTGAGGCTGCCTCCCTGCAGATACGTCTACGTCACTACCTTTTTCCAGTATCAAATGATAATGGATATCATTATGATTATTGATATGTAACCTGATTGTCAATACATAGATAGTTGGATTGATGCATTTAATCTAGCCTCTTGAAAAAAGAGTATAAAAACGCAATGACTAAATAAGCCTGTGTCTAGTGATATCCGCACGTCGACAAATCGTTTGGCACAAGCTAACGCGGTAGGGAATGACTGAAGAGGGGAAACATCTGGACGCTATGAAGAAATCCATCAAAAAAGCCAGCTACTGGAGCTGGCCTAAGAACTGTCAACCTATTTTAGGACGAGACATTCCTTAATGTGGGCTTATTTGCCGCCCTTGCTTTGTTTAGTTAGTTCTTTGATAGTGCGGCTGATTTCACGGCGCTGCTTAGAAATTTCCGCATTTTTGATGATGTGGTCATCAACGCGATCTTCGTAATCGCCTTTCATGTTTTTGATGATCTCCACGATCTCTTCATAGGACATCTCTGGCTGGATGTAGTCGAGCAAGTTTTCTAACAGCACCACCCGCTTTTGGTTGTCGCGGATTTTCTTGTCGTTGTCCTGGATTTCGCGCTTCAGTTTGTTCTTTTGTCGTGAGTGCTTAACGATCTCGTATACGCTGGTCATAGTAGTCGCCTTCTATCTTTTGAAGTATGAAAAAATTAAACCACAAGCGCTGCCGCAAACCCAGTCTTTTCGCGCTTGAAGTGAGGAGTTTTTAAACACTTGAATGAAACAGGCGGGTGAAGAAAAGACATTGTGAGGCCAGTTTATCAACAACCTCATTAGCTGGCTAAACCGTCACCCTACCTTCTTCGCTGATTGATGGTGGCAACGATAACAGGTGAGCATTGACAGTGTCATGACACATATCAAGGCTCACCGATAACGTGGTAATCACGCTCAGTAGTCGGTTGGGCTGCCCTCGAGCTTGACCGATGAACCGGATGTTTTCATCATCGCGCCGCGCAACATGGCTTGCACTAGCTCAGTGGCATCGAATTTCGTCAGTGCTTCGTGCGCCCCGACTTGTTTGGCACGGTCGACACTGATATCACTTGATAGCGAGGTGTGTAATATCAAGTAAGCTTCCGCCAGCTTATCGTCGCTGCGGATTTCAAAGGCTAGCTCATAGCCATCAATCCCAGGCATTTCGATATCGCTAACAATAATATCAAATGGCTTGCCGGCTGAGGCGGCATTTTTCATCATTTGCAGCGCTTCTAGGCCGTTATTGGTGACAAAGTAGGGGATGTTTATACTATCAAGCGCCTCTGATAATTGCCGTCTCGCCGTCAATGAGTCATCGACCAAGAGGATATTCATGGGTTTGAGTTTCTCACGATCGACGTCGGCTAAGATGGGGTGCAGCTTGTCAGGATCAGAGGGGAAAATGTGCTCCATAATGTATTCAACATCAAGCAGTTGCACCAACTTGTCGTCGATGTTCATCACGCCGGTAAGAAACGCGCGTGTTCCTAAGGTTTCCGGTGGCTCTGAAATAGAACGCCAATCGCACTCGCTGATCTTGTCGATTCCACGGACCAAAAAGCCCATCACCCGGCGCTGACAATCGGTCACGATAATGTAGCAAGACTCCCATTCTGACTTGGCCACGGGTTTGTAGCCAATCGCTTTTGCCATATCAATGACAGGGGTCGCGATGCCACGGAAGCTAGTGGTTCCGATCACCGTTGGGTGAGATCCCGGCAAATCCGTGAGCGGCTGAAAAGGAATGATTTCTCGTACCTTCAGCGTGCCAATCGCGAAAGATTGGGTGGCGGTGAGGCGGAACATCAACATGCCTTGTGCTTGATTCGCTTTGCTCTTCATAGCATCACTCTGGGTGTTATCGTCAGTCTTCTGATTAGGGTAACAGTGTTGTCTCTAAACACCTATTCTTACCCCAAGGATAGGGCTAACGGGTGAAAAGATAAAACTTTTGCCTACCATTGTCTCACATTTGAAACTTATTGATAGTCTCATTTAAACGTGGTGTATACCACGCTTTTAGGCCACGGTTTTTGCTAAGATAGCGAAAGATATAGGCTAAGTGAGCCAGTCATTTAGACGTCACCTTCTGCAAAGAGGTTGCCTGTGGCTGTATCTTACCTAAAATAAGAAAGAACACGCTTTTTGTCTCGGTACTTGAAAGTCTCAGTGCAACGCGACACAAAAGCCCCAACATTGAGGCACGTTAGCAAGGATTTACGTGTCCGTATAAATGCGAATGAGCAGTAACACGACGGTTGAGTAGACTATGACCAATATTTTAGATTCGGTAGATTCGCGGACACGATTGGTGGGTGAAAACCGCCTCGAGCTTTTAATGTTTTACCTTGGCTCTACCCAACCTTTTGCCATCAACGTGTTTAAAGTACGTGAAGTCATCAAAGTGCCAAAGCTCAACCAAATGCCTGGCTCCCATCCGAACATCCGTGGCGTTGCCATGATTCGCGGCAAATCTATTCCGGTGATTGACCTACGTCAGTCTATCGGCATGGGCTCGATAGGCATGTCGGATGAATGTAACGTTATCGTGACTGAATATAACCGCACCATCCAAGCGTTCCTCGTTGGGCAGGTGATCAATATCAAAAACATGGGCTGGGATGAGATCATGGAGCCGCCTTCCAGCTCTGGACGCAATAATTACTTAACGGCCATTACTCGCCAAGACTTTGATGGTCAAACGCGTTTAGTGGAAATTGTGGATGTGGAAAAAGTGCTGGCTGAGATCGTTGCGTATGAAGTTGGCGTTTCTGAAGATGTCCTCGACCCGCAACTGACCCCTTATATGACAGGGCAGCGAGTACTGGTTGTCGATGACTCATCCACGGCGCGCGCGCAGGTTAGTGAAACCTTGTCGCAGTTTGGCGTTGAGTGCATCATCAAGAAAAATGGTGCTGAAGCACTGAATTTGCTCAAGAGTTGGTGCGATGAAGGCAAAAACGTGAGTGACGAAATTTTGCTTATGATCACTGATGCGGAAATGCCGGAAATGGACGGTTATAAACTGACGCATGAAGTGCGCTCTGATAGTCGGATGAGTGATTTGTACATTGCACTGAACACCTCACTAAGCGGTAGCTTCAATGAGGCAATGGTTGAAAAAGTGGGCTGTAATCAGTTTATCTCTAAATTCCAGCCCGACCTTTTGGTCAATGTGGTGCAGGAGCGTTTGCGCCAAGTCGTGGCGAGTTAAACCGCCTAGGCACCAGTGAAAACAAAAAGCGAGCCGTGGCTCGCTTTTTTTATTGAACATGGAGGGGGTGACGATGAAAACGGTATTTTTGATGCGCCACGCAAAATCGAGTTGGGATGATCCGAGCCTCGATGATCACGAACGTCCGCTCAATCCGAGAGGATTTCGGCAAGCGCCGCAAATGGCGGAGCGCTTGAATGCTTGGTTGCACCAGCCACAAACGATTGTGACCAGCACAGCGCAACGCGCGAAAGATACGGCAGTGCTGGTGGCACAAACGCTGACCGATAAGCCGCCCATTGTTTTAGAGGAAACGTTATACAGTGAGCATGCATCGGCAATCATTCATACCATCCAAGCACTCGAGTTAGAGCAAGATGTGGCGATGATTATTGGCCACAACCCCGCACTAAACAATTATTTGCATGGAGTGGGAATGACCAAGGATAACTTGCCGACCTCAGGTGTGGCGGTGGTGCAGTATCCCGTCGAGCACTGGACAGAGGTTGCGAATACGCATGCACAGCTTTGCTTTCTCGACTGGCCTAAGCGACTTCGAGGCTAGCGTCGTCTATGGAACAGGATGCTGTCATATGCATACTAGATATGGTGCGCTCTGAATTATATTTAGCGCTTTGATTGTAAAGTTATCTACTGTACCTGTGGATAACCCCGTTAATTTCTTTGTAGGCAATGGCGGCAGTACGCGTGAGTCGTGGAGAGCAACCCCAAGACGATCGATTGAGCAAAAAACGACCAGTTTGATTGACGCGATATGGCGGTTTTTCACTTGTGTTGCGGTAAATGTGCGATACTCGTAACACCTTGGTCGTACGCGTATTATGGGGGATGGGCTTGGTAGCAAATTTATTGGCGTTCACAGGAGAGCAGTCGTGATCACAGTAGACAAACATGAGGGCTTATCAGTCAGGGTGGCTGTGCTCAACGAGGAAGTCAGTGCCCAAGAGGTCGAGTTTTATCTCTTCGTCCCTGGTGAGCTTAAGTTTGGTAAGCATGTGCTTTCTGAAGATGAGTTTTACTACCGTGTCCTCGCCAATAGTCGAACGTATTTTACGTCTCGTTATCATCTGCCCTTGGTACATGCTCGCCTAGCCAGTCGTGACAAACTGCCAACCGAACAATATCGAGTGAGCTTGAGTCTCTATGCGTATCAGTATGCCTTATCGCTCGAAAAAGCGACGCACGATTTTTTTGAATCCGTTTCTGGGCTAGAGGATGAACAAGCGTTAGAGCAGTTAGAAGATACGATAGAGATGGCGGTGGAGATTTTACGGCGACTCCGGCGCTATAAACCGCAAAATACCAAGCTACTCAAGTATTACCATAATATAGACAACTATTTATCTTGGTTGACGGAGCAACGTTTTCTGTCGTTATTAGCCCATATGCCGCGTGGAAACGTCTACAAGGGGGTACGCCAGCAATTGATTGAATTGTGCCAAGCTGAAGAGGCACACCGCCTCGTTAACCGTTATAACTCGGATAAAGCACGGCGCGATCCCACTCGTATGGTCAATAAGATGCGCTTGGCGCGCCGCTTGATTGAGTTTCCCGTGACGATTCGCCAAGTGCCGCAGGCGCTAGGTAAAAACCTTAACAAACTGGCTAAAGCGTCCGCGACGGCGTTTGTGATGCTGTTTGTCACCACTGTTATTGTCCGTGCACGTCAATATTTAGGCGAAATCACCCTATCGTTCGTGTTGGCCATGGCGGGTGTGTATGCATTGCGAGAGATCTTTAAAGATGATTTACGTGACGCGTTGTGGCGCTGGATTCGTAAAGGACGTCCCAAGTGGCGAAAACGTTTTATTGACCCCACATCCAATCGACAAATAGGTCGGCAGTTAGAGTGGCTAGATTATATGGATTTTGCTGCCCTACCCGATGAAGTGAAGAAATTGCGTCGTGGCAAACTGCGTCAACGGGAAGAGGCGGTAGTGCGTCTTAAAGTGAAAACACAGTTAGAGACAACCCGTTTTTTGTCGGGTTATGACACCACTCGTGACGTGTGGAAATTTGATTTCCGCTCTTTTTCTCGCCTTATGGACCGTGGTAGTCAGCGCTTATATCGGCTTAATGAAGGCCAAGTACTCAAAGATTCGGTTGAAAAGCGGCATCAATTCAACCTTATTAGTTGTCAGCGGTTAAAAGGGCAGCCGACGGTGTATCAGCGTTGGAAAATTACGGTTAACCGCTCAAAAGTGGTCGATATAGAAGAAGTGTTTGATTAATCATTCATCAATAACTTGTCTTTATGATTTAAGTGATCGATGCAGAAAGCATAAAAGTCCAGTGCGGATAGCGGTTTGGCGAAGAAGTAGCCTTGGAATTCGTCAACGCCCATCTGTTTTAGGCTGGTGAGTTGTTCTTGTGTTTCGACGCCTTCGGCGACCACGCGAATATCGAGCTGATGGGCCATATGACAAATGGTATCGACTAACACATGCTGGCGCGGTGTATTGGCCATGCCGGTGACAAATGAGCGATCAATTTTGACTTTATCAAAACTAAGGTGGCTGAGTACCGACATGGATGACCAACCCGTGCCGAAATCATCCAGCGCTATCCGAATACCGACGTCGCGCAGTTGATTCATCAGCAGATTGAAGCGACCAATATCGTCGATGGTCATTGTCTCTGTGACCTCAAAAATCAGTTGTTTACGTTGTTCTGGGTGATCGGCAAATACAGTGATTACATCGGCAATCAAGGACTCGTTGAAAAACGAGTCAGACAGGTTAATCGCAATATCAATGCGGTCATTAATGGTTTGCCATTCGGTATTTAATGCCAGATAAACTTGACGCAAAAGCCAGGCGCCTAATCTCCGACCCAGGCCTGACTCTTCGGCGACATTGACGATGAGCTCTGGATCAATGGGACCAAACTCAGCATGGTCCCAGCGAATTAGACACTCACAGCCAAGGCGTCTTGACGTCGCTGCCACCATGGGTTGAAACAATACATAGAGTGTCTCTTGATAAGGGTCGTCAAGGTGAGCCTTGAGCTCATCGCGTAATTGACGACGTTGCTTCGCTTCTTGTTCGTACTCCGCTTTAAATATATCAACACTGTCTTGCGTCACAGGCGCTCGTTTGGCTTTCATCAGTGCAAGGTCCGCGTTGTTTAACAGTTGATTGGCAAACTGACGATGATTTCTAATGACATTGTCATCCAAATCGAGGCTCTTTGCGACGCCAATAGCCACCGCTAATCGATGGCCTGGGTAGACACTGTCGATCGCGCTTCGCAGCGCGTTGCACAAAGGCTGAGTAAAGAAGCTCAGCTGACGATTGTCGGTGTATGCGAGAACCGCAAACTCATTACTGCTGATCCGCGCGCAAGGATAACCGTAAGGCAAACACATGCTTTTTAATTCATTGGCTAACTGTGTTAGCGCGACATCGCCTTGTTCGTATCCCATCAGGTCATTGATGTCTTTAAAACGACGAACATCGATCAGCAATAAGGTATGTATTTGTTTTTTATGTGCTGCTTTGTAGAGATACTCCAAAAGGTAATTGCGATTGGGTAGGCCAGTGAGACTATCGTGCCATGCCATTTTTTGCTGTTTGCTACTATTGCGATAGAGGCGAAAGGCGAAAAAAATCAATAACGACATCAGTATAATGATGGCCGCGTACATGGTTTTTATTTGGTCTTGTAAAAATTCACGCTGTTCGATAGCTGCCGGCCCGGTAAAATTATTGACCATCAGATTTCGTACCTGAGGCAGCACAATATCCATTTCATGAAGAAGGCCAGAAAGTCGCTGCCGGTCACCGTTCAATACCGCTTGCTCATGTTGCTGAATTAAACGAAAAGCACGTTGTACCACGGGCTGGGCATCAAACGTACGACGCATGGGCGCAGCCTCTTGGCTGCTTAAAAACGTGTCATAACGACTCCATAGGATGTCATAGGACAGGACAAGGGACTGTTTGTCTGAGGCCGTGGCGAGGTACAAGGCGAGCTCATTACGAAACTCTAAGGTTTCGAGCTCCATTTGTGCTAAAGCCCATGCTGACAATTGGGTATGCAGTGCCTGTCGTGCGTAGGCATTATGAAACTGGTAAAGCGCTGAGGCCGCGAAGGCTAACGTGGTAAATGCAAAAATGATGAAACCGATAAGAGGGCGCTTTACCATACCAATATATTCCTTTACTGCTGTGTTTTGCCTAGCTGCTTGTGGTCTAGCCTAGAGGCTCGTGGAGTAGGCAAAAACCGTGGTTGAGCCAATAGGGCTGTTGTTATTCTTTTTCTAATATTTCAATATGGTTAACTTGCCACACCATACGGCTGTGTAAAATCTCATTATCGTACTGATTAAATTCGGATAATGGGTAGATAACCCAAATCGGCCCTTTGTCGCGAATAGGCATCCACTCGCCGTTTTTCTTGATGGCGAAAACAGGGTTGTACTTATTAATCTCGTCAGTCGGCATTTTGGACCAATAATCATTGAGGGCGTGAACTTTCAATTCATGGCCTTGCTTGTCATACGTTTTTAACAGTTTTTGTGCTGACACACCGAGAAAAACCTGCTGACCTTCCGTCCAAGGGGTTTCCGTTTCAATTGTGCGGTCGGCCAGCTGCATCAGCTCCTCACGAGTAAAGGATTGCTTGGCGACATCACCATAAATGGTCAAAATCGGTCTTGCTTCGACAGCATGACTGACCAGCATGAGACACAACAGCGCTAGCAAAATGAGTTGGTCGGTATAACGGCTTTTGCGGATAGTATATCTGGGATCGTACGTTGTCATGTCACACTCCTTATTATCTCCATCTTTTTAAAGCTAGTTTGTGATTGAATCTAACTCAAGACAGAGCGGTGACCGCCATGATATACGCTCCGAAGGAAAATGGGAAAGGGTCCATTTCTCCCGTAGTAAGGGTGGGTGGATCGTGTAAATCGATCAGACACAGTCACGAGATTTATTGTTGAATTGAAAAAGAAAACTGCCCACGCATAGGGCTAGGGCAGTTTAGCAAAGCCCGATAAAAGGCATAAGCCGGTCGGGCAACAAGGGGCAAGCGAAGGAGTCTTGTCACTAAAAACATAGACGCTAGCTTGGCGGGTGTCTAATTATTTTTCGATAATTGGTGTCGCCTGTTTGTTTAAGTAGGCAATAATATCATCCGATTCGTACATCCAGCGCGCCTCGCCGTTTGCCTGTTGGATACGCAAACAGGGTACTTTGATTCGCCCTCCCCCTTGTTCAAGCTCTTTTCTGGCATCCATGTTGCGCTTCGCGTCTTTGGTCTGAAGCGGTAAGCCGAGTTTTCGGCTTGCCTGGCGCACTTTTACACAAAAGGGGCAGGCCGCGAATTGATATAGAGTGACCTGCTGTGCCAATGTGTCCATCGCCTGCTTTTGCGCTGCGTTTAATTGAGGGGATTTGGGTTGGGTCAATGACTCTACAACCAGAATAATTTTACCTAGGATCCAACGAATAACGCCCATATAACCTCCATGCGTTGACAACGGCATAGAGTGTAACACGTGATACACGTTTGCCTATCTTGAGGTTAGATTGTGCCCTTATAGAAACAAAGCGTTTCTCTCTAAGAACAGGATGGCATTGTACCCGTTAACCTGCCTGTTAAACTATTGTTTCACTTACCTCATGATAAAAAGCAAACGATTACGAGAGCATTATGACACTGCAAGCCATTGACTTTACTGCGCCTGATGCAGAGCAGGCGTTTGTTAAATCCCTACGTGAAACAGGTTTTGGTGTATTAAAAAATCACCCATTACAGCAACAATGGGTCGCCGATATCTATCAGCAATGGGAAGGTTTTTTTAATACCGAAGACAAGCACCGCTTTACCTATAAGCCCGACACGCAAGACGGCTTTTTTCCCTCAAAAGTCGCAGAGACCGCGAAAGGCCATACCAAGCGTGATCTGAAAGAGTTCTTTCATTATTACCCATGGGGACAGTGTCCAGACGCCTTGAGAGGCAATTTACAGTCGTATTACGAGCATGCTACACATTTAGCGGAAACCTTGCTCTCGTGGGTCGAGCGCCAATCCCCATCAGATATAAGCCAACACTTCTCGCAACCACTCTCCAGCATGATTAATGGTAGCCAACAGACCTTATTGCGTGTCTTACACTACCCGCCGTTAAAGGGTGATGAAGAGCTTGGGGCGATTCGAGCGGCTGCTCATGAAGACATTAATTTGCTGACAATATTGCCTGCTGCCAATGAGCCTGGCTTGCAAGTGAAAGCGAAAGATGGGAGCTGGTTAGATGTACCTTGTGATTTTGGTAATTTAATCGTCAATATTGGTGATATGCTTCAAGAAGCATCCGGCGGTTATTTCCCTTCTACCACTCACCGTGTCGTGAACCCGGAAGGTGCGGATAAAACCAAAGCGCGTATCTCGCTGCCGCTATTTTTGCACCCTAAGCCAGATGTTGTACTGTCTGAGCGCCATACAGCTAACAGTTATTTGATGGAACGCCTCCGTGAGCTTGGCGTGATCGAGTAACACACTTTTATGCTTGCCGAGGTCATGTTTGACGCTCGGCAAGTCTTGTCTGTTTATGTCTCCCACCGTGTATGTTCTACCATTATCGCAGCGCGTCTTCGACACGTTGCGCGGTTTGTGCATCAACCCATTGATGCCAAACGGCAGGGTAGCGGCGAAGAAACTCGTCTGCGGCTATTTCACCGTCTGCTTGGTAGGTATCCATCCAAGCCAGCATGTCACTCATTACTTGGTTATCGTATTCACGGCGGCTGATATAGTTAAATGCCGCGGGCGCTTGTTTGGCAAAGGATGCTGTGGTTAGCGAATGCACGGGAGAGGTGGGAAATGCGGTGACCTGGGGTGAACGGCAGTCCGCTTGGGTGATACATTGTTTGTAGTGCGCTAAATTGACATCGGCACCCAAATCGACTTCAACCATTTCATACTTTCCCATCACAGGGGTCGGCGCCCAATAATAACCAAACCAAGGGTTTTTTCGCTCATTGGCTCGTGCGATGGTACCGGCTAAGCCTGCCGCAGAGCCTGGGTCGACAATTTCAAAGCCGGCTTTGTCCAATTCAAGGGCGTTAAAAATGTGCTGGGCTGAGATTTGACATGTCCACCCCGCCGGGCAGCCCATAAATGCGGCTTTGTCAGGGTCTTCAGGGTGAGGGAACAGCTCTGGATGCGCTTTGATACCTTCAATGGTCGCTAACTCGGGGTGTTGATCGACCATGTATTTGGGTACCCAAAAGCCTTCGTTGCCACCTTGTGAGAATGCATCGCCTGCATACCTTAACCGTCCCTCTTGCACGCCTTTATCCAACATTGCTTTGTGTGAGTTTGTCCAAAACTCTGGGGCAATATCAGGCTCGCCTTTTTCTGTCATTGAGACGCCAGTAGGCATGGTGTCGCCTGGGACAAGAGAAGCATCACACCCATACCCATGGGCTAAGATAAATTGATCAACATGTGCCATGAGTGTGGCTGAGTTCCAATTCATATCCGCGATAGAGACCTTGCCACATGCCGCGTCATCGCTGGCTTGGGCAAGGGGGGAGCAGGCCAGTATTGAGCCTATCAGTAGCCGTTTTAGCGTCCCTTTCATGATGTGTCCTTGATAGATGAGTGCTTTATGTATCGAAAAAGTAACATGGGCGAATAGGGCGATCTATACTCAACGCAACCGATCTTAATAAAAACACTGAAATCCCTATTAGCGGACGATAACGAACGCCATTATGCCAAGAAAAGAGCAACTTAATGCGATAGAAAAAAACCAAGAAGCCATCGCTTTAGCTGTCACTCACGCGGTACTTAAGTTGGGGGTGGCAACCTTGGTGCGTGTTCACATTCAGACGCCTACTAAAGCTTTGTTCCGATTTAATGGGTTGTTGATTGGCAGTGATGGACAACGTTTTTGTTATCTGCAACTGCCTAAACTGTCGAGCCAACAGAAAAAGCAGTACTTTGGGGCGGGTTATAGTTTACGTCTTCATGGTGTTTCTGCCGATGGATCGCTGATTCGATTTGGTGGAAAAGTACAAGGCTTGATGGAAGCTCACCATACCCTTTTATGTGTCGAGCTTGTGCGTGACGGTGCGAGCGCCACGCCTTTGCGCCAAGACAAGCGTTTTAATGTCGAGCTCTCTGCAGCGTTAAATATAGACGGTAAAGCCAGCGTGCCCGTGACGATACACGATCTCTCTGTGGGCGGGTGCTTGTTTTCTTACCGTGCGATTGGCTTGCAGATTGATGAGGAGCAAAGTGCAGCGCTTAGCCTGACAGGTATCCCTGCCAGCCAAGCGTTGACAATGAGCGGCGTGATATTGAGTCACCGCCTTAAAGGTGAGCGTTATCATTGTGGGCTTAAATTCGACGACCGTTCTAAGTCACGAAGCGCGTGGTTAGTCACCAATTTAGACTACGATGGTGAGCTTTATCGTCTGTCAATACCTCACAATGACGGCGAGCTTACCTCCAGCCTTTCCTAGTGCTTACCGATTACTCGGACAATGGTGTGAGCCGCAGTACACTGCCATTTCTTCTATCAGTGAGGATGAGTAAACTGCCATCACGTGCTTGGATCACATCGCGAATGCGGCCAAACTGACCCTCTAACATTCGCTCTTCATGCCTGACTTGGCCGTTCTCCAGCTCTAGCCTTACTAGCAAGCCAAACTTTAACGACCCGAGCAGTAAATCCCCCTGCCACATCGGAAACTGCTGGCTGTTCACCATCGTCATGCCTGATGGTGCGATAGAGGGATCCCAGTAATAGACAGGTTGGCGCATGCCAGGTTTGGATGTGCCTTCTCCGATCTGTGTGCCCAGTCCATAGTTAACGCCATGTGTAATGGTTGGCCAGCCATAGTTTTCACCGGCGAGGATTACGTTGAGTTCATCGCCACCTTGGGGGCCGTGCTCATGTGCCCAAATACGGGTGCCGTTGTTATCTAACGCGATACCTTGAATATTCCGGTGCCCGAAGCTAAAGACCTCCGATTGCTTACTCGGTGTTTGGACAAAAGGATTTGACTCGGGCACGGTGCCGTCATGATGAAGGCGCACAAGAGTGCCAAGATGGTCATCAGCGAATTGAGCGCGATCACGGTGTCCTCGGTCACCGAGGGTAATATACAAATACTCAGGCGTGACTAATAAACGACTGCCAAAATGGCGCCCGCCACCGCGCTTGGGAAGGGCTTTAAAGATAACGCGACTGTCAATCAGTACATCCTTAGACAGTGTGGCCACCATTATCTCAGTGCCTGCCTGCCCTTGCTCGTCGACGGCGGCATAAGAGAGGTATAAACGCTGATTGGTCGCAAAATCAGGCGCCAAAGCAATATCTAATAGCCCCCCTTGCCCCTCTTGAAACACGTTTTTCGGGGTACCTAAAATGGAGACGACCAGGCCATTGGGGGTTAAGCGCTTCAGGTTACCGTTTCGCTCAGTGATGAGCAGATCGCCATCCGGAAGTTCAGTGATCCCCCATGGGTGAGAAAAACCGGACTTCAGTGTTTCAACACGAAGGTTCACCGCCTCCGTGTTGATGGTTTTCGCGTGGGTCGCCCCTACAATGCCTAGGCAAAGAACCAACAGGCAGAGTCGATGCAACATATGCATTGTCAGCTCCTGTTAGTGCGTGCGTAGTTTTTGGTATAGACGGTCTTTGAGGTGCGCGCGCTGTCGTTTCATGGCGGTAAAAACATCGTCGCTGGTAGGGATTTGGTTCATCTCTAAACCACGAATATGATGATCGAGTTGATGATAGCGTTGTGCATCGAGCTGAAACGCTGGGTCATATTGTTTCAGGTGATGGATACGATCGCGGTGCTCTGGGAAATCAAAAACGAGTGCGTGGTTTTCTCCTTGCATAAAACCTCCTGTTATCGGCCTACCTTTAATAAGGTTAGGCCTGCTTACCGCGATTATCCAAATTTCATCGATGATAATCACGGTGATGTAGCAGGCGAGCTGTCTATGTGTTTGTCTTTTCCGGAAAAGAGACGCGTTGACCATCGGTCTTCAGAAGGCTAATGGTGCGTGGAGAGCCATCTTCATTCAGGGTGACCAATCCCACGGCGCTGGCATTGACGAGACGCTTCGGGCCTGGCGTATCAGGATCGCGCCGGTCAATGCGCATACGCTTACGTTTCGTGAGCCAATTCAGTGGAGACAGTGGGCTGAATAAAACGCGATCGCACCACTCGCAAAAGCTGAGCAGTGGCTCGGGGAAGCGGTTTTTGAAACCACTGGCAGTTATTTGCCACAAACGCGGACTATGGGTGCGAAATCGGATTCGGATATCATAAGCAAACGAGTAATGCACATCCCCAGATAAAATCACATAATTGGTGGGTGTCCGTTGATGGCGAAAAATACTGAGTAGCGTATTGGCACTCCCTGGGTGTGCCATCCAGTTTTCCGCATCGACGACAGTCGGCGCGCCCAGCCAGGTCGCGACTCGTTGCAATACTTCAATAAACTTAACACCGAACATGGGGGCGGCAGAGACGATCACCGCGCTATCATGCCTTAACAGATCATGTTGAAAATCCATCAGCGCTTCCCAGTCCATCAGGCCCGACGGTTTATTCATTCGTGACTCGGATCGCCAGCGACGAGTGCGTGTATCTAACACAACGAGATGTGGCGTCGTTGGCACCGTGTAATGCCAGTGTTCAAAGCGTAGACATTGCTCCACCATGGCCTGATGCGTCGCTGTTTGTGTGTCCAGATCGCAAACACTCATGGGCTGATAGGCGCTTTGGCGGGCGGTAGTGATAAAGTCTTGGCTAAAGTTATCGGGCGCATTGCCCCAACCTTGGCACAACCAGTAAGCCATCAGGCCATTGCCGATAATACGACGAGAAAAGGGATTGAGATACGCGGCGTGCTCCCAACCGACGGTGATATTCCAATCATCTGTGATGTCATGGTCATCAAAGATCATATAGGTTGATAGGTGTGCGAATAGTCGCTGCACGCCGGTTAAACCGGAACGAAACGCATTGAGTGCGAGTGTTTCTTGTTGATAGCGCTCGCGTTGACTGTCGGTCAGTTGGCTGGGGGCGTGAAGATGAGGTCCGTCTGTTAGCGCCCAAGAAACGGGCGCCCAAACCAGCAAATACATGGCGACGTGTTCTGCGAAGCTTATCAAGTGATTGGAGACGGTTTTGGATGTAAAAATAGGCAGTGGTTGACCAAACAGTCTCTCTAAATGGCCGCCCTTTTCCGCGCGCTGGCTAGGGAGGAGCTTACCGCGTTGAACATAGCTGTCAGGGTGTGTATCCAAGGCACGGCAGTCGACAATGGGCGCGGCCTCGAAATACTCATTTTTAAGACCTAATACGGCAATTAACCGGCGAATACGCTGCAGCATCGGCGTGGCGACGTCATCTGCGTAGATTTGATCCCCACTCATAATCAACATATTAGGCCAGTGTGTCATGGGGGTCGTGGCCAAGTGTTGGTCGAGAGTGACGAGGGCATCATCGCAGTGGTGGTGTGGGTGTCGGCATGAGCCATGCGCGATGTGGGTGGCTTTTGAGGGAATACAAAAAGAGGGAGCTTGCTCGTTGTCATACAAGATATCCGGTTGGATGTCTGCCATTCCACTGTGGTTGATCTGTATGTCGTATGACAATGGGCTATCGACGGGAAACCCATGGGCTGATCGGAGATGATGAAGCACGACCCACGCGCGCTCGCCAATACGAAACCAATGCCCGGCTGACAATGGCATGGATGCTAATATTTGGTGGTGCTGATAAACGGACACGGTACCATCATCGGGCTTTTGTGTTAGCACTGACCATAAGGTCACTTCATGCTGTGTGGTACGTCTTAGCATGGGGCCGGCAATAAACAGTGGGAGTGCGTCTTTATCCAATGTCTCTGGGTCCTTGAAGTCAGCTACTGGGTTGTATATTTGCACTTTTACCTACGTCAGTGCAAAGACGATAGTTTAATCGTCTGATTTGTTGCCTTTTTAGCCATTCGAGCCGAGTGTGTGGGGATTTATTGAAAAAAGGGTTGCACCGAGATAATGGATTGCCTATCATCTCGCTCGTTGTCGCAAAAGACGATTCCCCCATAGTTCAGTTGGTAGAACGGCGGACTGTTAATCCGTATGTCACTGGTTCGAGTCCAGTTGGGGGAGCCAAATTAAAAAGAAGCGCTAGCCGAAAGGCTGGCGCTTTTTTTGTTTTTGTGCGTATGAATAAAAACGCCACGCGTCAGAGCGTGGCGTTGGCCTCATTGATAGGTTGCCTTTATTCAGAGGCGATCAATTTTTGGTGATATACAGGTTGCGTGTATACCTCAGCTTGTTGGGGTTATCGGTGTTATACCCGCCCACTTTCGGACTCTTAATCACGCTACGGGTATAGAAATACAATGGGATCGCCGGCATGTCACGGGCGAAAATACGCTCTGCCTCTTGGTAGTACGCTTTTCGTTTCTCGGGCTCTGCGACCGTTAATGCCTGATCAAGTGCCTTGTCATAGTCTTTGTTGCCCCAACTAGTTTCATTCATGCCATCACTACTGAAGTAACTCAGGAATGTAGAAGCTTCATTGTAATCGCCAACCCACGCATAACGTGCAACTTCAAAGTCTTTTTGCAGAAGCTTTTGCAAAAAGGTTTTCCATTCTTGGTTGGCCAAGTTGACATTGACAGGAAGGTGACGCTTCCACATAGACGTCACAGCTAACGCCAGTTTTTTGTGTGACTCCATGGTGTTATAGACCAGCTCAAACTCCAGAGGGTTATCTTGGGTAAAGCCGGCTTCTGCCAACAAGGCTTTGGCTTTTTGATAGCGATCATCTTGGCTCATTTCCGCCCATTCGAGCTTAGGTGGCTCAAAATGGTTGATAGCTGGCGGTGTGGCGCTATATGCCGGAAGCTGGCCTTGACCGAGAATAATGTCGGTAATGATGTTTCTATCGATCGCATACGACAAAGCCTTACGCACTCGCACATCGTCAAAAGGCGCTTTCTCTGTATTAAACAAATAATAATAGGTCCCCAAAGACGGCATAGTGATCAACTCATCAGGGCGTTCCTTTTTAATCTGATCAAAGGCCTCAAGTGGAAAGCTCGAGGTGATATCAATTTCACCGGTACGGTAGCGGTTGTATTCAGCGTTGACATCACTGGAGGCGACATACGAGGTTTTATCAATCACCGTTTCGTCGTTATTCCAATAAAGTGGGTTACGGGCTAAATCAATTCGTTCGTTAATCACCCAGTTGGTGAGGTTATACGCGCCAGAGTTGACCATATTATCTGGGCGGGTCCAGCTATCACCAAAGGCTTCCAACGCATGCTGTGGCACCGGATAAGTAGACGAGTGGGTGAGCATATTCGGGAAGTAGGGCGTGCGGCGCTCAAGGGTAAATTCTACCGTGTGATCGTCGATGGCTTTGACGCCAAGCTGCTCAGCGGGTTTTTCACCGTCGGTGATCGCTTTGGCATTTTGGATATTGGCAGTCCCTAGGTACCAGGCATAAGGCGCGCCAGTAACCGGGTCAACCACACGCTGTAGCGTATACACTACATCGTCTGCGGTAATGGGCTCACCGTCAGACCATTTGGCTTTGCGAAGGTGGAATGTATAGGTGAGCCCGTCTTCGCTTACCTCCCAGTCTTTGGCGAGGCCAGGTACGACGTCGCCATTTGGATTACGTACCATCAATCCTTCAAACAAATCCGAGATGATTTTATTGCTGGCGGTATCACTGGACTTGGTGGGGTCTAACGTGGGTACTTCCCCCGACACCCCCCAAATAAGCGTTTGGTTTTCGGCAAGGGTGACGTCATCAGGGACTTGCGCGGCAAACGCCGAGCTGCTCAATGCGAGTGCTAGCGCACTGGCTAATACCGTTGTTTTCATAATCCTTCCTTGGTTGAGTGTTTTGTTAATAAGCCTTAACAATCAATAGATTAACGCTGATACCCGGGTAGGCCAATACGTGATGAAAGAAATGTGACATAGCTGGATAAGCCCACCGTAATTTGGCGTATCCGTTTCAGAAGTAAACATCACAAAAAGCTTATAACGAGGTGCAACCTGTTGCTGTTGTGGTGCATTATTGGTCAAGTCTTGAGGTTTTTGGCTGATCTACCCGATTACTTGCTATGGAAAAAGGATTGTGCGAGCCTCGAAGGTGCAGCCGAGCAAGGAACTGCTTTATCGCGTGACAAGGAGAGCAAAATGAAAGTTTATGGGCATCCGCTATCGATTAATGTTCAGAAAGTGATGTGGCTAATCGATGAGTTAGATTTAAGTATCGCGCTAGAAGAAGTCGATATTCACCACAATCGGCACGATGCGCAAGCGGTCGCACAGCGGTGTCCGATGCGCCAGGTGCCCGTGCTCGAAGATGGTCCCAATAGTGTTTGGGAGTCACACACTATATTGCGTTATCTCGTCGCATGTTACGGCAATAAAATGTGGTATCCCGATTGTGCCTTTCAACGTTCCTGTTATGAGCGCTGGATGGACTGGTGTTTGTCTTCTTTCCAGCCAGCCATCAAAGCCGCTTTGTTTGCCTCTGCCCCTGACGGTTCCGATGAGGGGCAAGCGAAGCAACGGGCGATGGAACAATGCCGCTATGAGTTAGAGAGAGTCAATGATGCACTCGACGACCAGCAGTATCTCACCTCAGATCGCATGACGTTGGCAGATATTGCCGTGGGAAGTTTAATCCATTGCCTTAGCCAGCAAAGCGACTGGGTGCTACCACCCAATGTTTCCCGTTGGTATCAACAATTGAGTGACCGACCCGGTTATCAACGCTGGGTGATGCAGGCAGCATCAACGCTGCCCACATAAGCGTTGGGTGGTTTTATAACGCTTGTAGAGGGCCGACAACACACAAGGCATTTTGATACCCAGGCTGTTGCTCAACGTGTTCAAGGTAGCGAAGAATATTGGCGTGCTTTTGAGCATCCAATTGCTTGCGCGCCGCTAGTAACGGAAAGCTCATCTGAATGTCGGCCGCTGTTAGCGTATCTCCACACAGCCAGGTGTGTTTGGCGAGATGTGAATCAATCATCGCAAAATGATCGCGAAGCTGTGGGGCGAGAAACTGTTCAGTGACGCCTTTCATCAGCTTTTTCGCCACGGGGCGAATAAAGAATGGCATCGGTGATTCTGGGATCTTGCTAAAGATCAAAGACATCACCAACGGCGGCATCAGGGAGCCTTCCGCATAATGCATCCAATAGCGGTACAGGCCCTTTTCTTTATCCGTGTTGGGGGTTAGCGTGCCATCGCCGTACTTGTCGATAAGATATTCAATGATCGCCCCTGACTCGGCAATCACCACATCGCCGTCTTCGATGATGGGTGCTTTCCCTAAACTGTGTATCTTCTTCAGTTCGCGAGGCGCAAGTTTGGTTTTTGGATCACGGTAGTGACGTACCAGCTGATACGGAATCGCCAGCGACTCTAATAACCAGACAATCCGCTGCGATCGCGATTGCTCTAGATGATGTAAGATAATCATAGTGGACCGTTTTTTTGACTGTAATTTAAAAACTAGGCTCGGGATTAACGTACGGATTGACAACTAATTCGATCAACGCCGAGCGCGAGATCATTGATTTAAAGAAGGAAGCACCTGGCCTTCAATACGAAGATCGGGGCTGACTGACTGGATATTGGTACCGCGGATATAGAGATTTCCGCCTACGTAGATATCGTCAGGAATGCGCTCAATGGGTGAATTTGTCAGGTATAGATTTCCTTCCACAAACAAACGGCGCGGTAATTGCGTAAGAGGTGTGTTGACGAGGCTTAAATCACCCCGAACGACTAAATTAGGAGGAAGGCGGTTAATGGCGGTATTGGTGAGGTTGATATATCCCCCCACTTTCATTCTTGGGAGTTGTCTAATCGCTGTATTGGCGGCATTAAAGTAACCACCAACATCAAGCCCACGCGGGAGACGTACGATATCACTGGCCTCGATATCCAAGTAACCTTTGGTCTTAAAACCTGCCGGTAAAGCGGTAATCGGGGCAAAGCGAAGTTTCACATTGCCATAATTGTCGATATAGCCATGAAAGCGAAGATCTTGAACAAATTGGCTTGCCGGTTCATTCATGGCACGCGCTGGCTCAGCCACTATCATTGCAATTGGGAGTAAAAAAAGCCCGACAAAGAATGCTCTCATCGCCTCGCCGCCGCATGGGTGATCAATACTGGCTCTAATGTAGAGGGTTTTCCCTAAGATTCAAGCACCCGCCAGGGTTAATCATCGAAAATGTGGTTTGCTGCGTATCGCTTAAAGCTTATTTGATAAATACCGAGGTGCCAGTGACCAATAGCCAGTACTCAACGTTGCGTCTTGTGTTAGGTGATCAACTCAACGCCAGCCACTCATGGTACAAAAAGACCGATGAAAATGTGCTGTATCTTGTTGCCGAGCTCAAGCAAGAAGCAACCTATGTCAAACATCATATCCAAAAGGTGTGCGCTTTCTTCGCTGCCATGGAAGCGTTTTCCCATGCCCTGAGTCAAGCGGGGCATCATGTTTGCTACCTAACCTTGGATGACACGCAAAATTACGAAAACTTACCGGCGTTAGTGGCTGATCTGTGCGAGCACTATCAGATCAAAACGTTTGAATATCAACGCCCGGACGAATACCGGCTAGACGAGCAATTAAAAGAGATGGCTTTACCCCAGCCTGTCACAGTGACATGCGTGGATACCGAGCACTTTTTACTGCCGTTCGATCAAATATCCAAGCAGTTCACTGCCAATAAACATCGCAAAATGGAGTATTTCTATCGCGATATGCGACGGCAGTTTGGCATTTTGATGGAGGGAGAATCTCCAGAGGGAGGGCGGTGGAACTTCGATCAAGACAATCGTAATAAACTCAAGAAAAGTGATTTAGCGGCTATTCCAACCCCCTTAATATTTAGCAATGATGTACGCGATATTTTGGCGCGTATTGAACGGCATCACGTGGCGACGATCGGAGAGCCTGCGCCAGACTTGCTCTGGCCTGTGACCCGTTCACAGGCTAAAACGTTGTTGGATCATTTTTGTCGTCACTGTCTGCCCCTGTTTGGTCAATTCCAAGACGCTATGACAGGGCAAAGCGAACACCAATGGAGTCTCTATCACAGCCGTCTATCCTTTGCGTTAAATGCCAAGCTATTGCATCCAATGCAGGTGATTGAAACGGCGATTAGCCACTTTCGAGCGGAGGAGGCGATTAACCTTGCTCAAATTGAAGGGTTTGTGCGTCAAATTCTAGGCTGGCGAGAGTATATACGCGGGGTATATTGGACAAACATGCCTGCCTACGCTAACAAGAACGCATTATCCGCGCAGCGGCCGCTTCCTCGTTTTTTTTGGACGGGCGATACCAAAATGCGTTGTGTCTCACAGGCGGTCACGCAATCCTTGCAGACCGCATACGCGCATCATATCCAACGCTTAATGGTGACGGGCAACTTTTGCCTATTGGCGGGCGTCGCGCCGGATGAGGTAGATGATTGGTATTTGTCGATTTATATCGACGCGATTGAGTGGGTTGAGATGCCTAACACCCGAGGGATGACCCAGTTTGCCGATAACGGGCTTGTGGCGACTAAGCCTTATGCCGCCAGTGGGGCCTATATTCATCGCATGAGTGATTATTGCGGTGATTGCCATTATTCGGTGAAGGACAAAACCGGCGAGAAAGCGTGCCCGCTCAACGCACTTTATTGGCATTTTATGCATCGGCATCGCGAGCGATTTGCGCATAACCCGCGTACAGCAATGCCTTATAGAAATTGGGACAAAATGGCGCCGACCCAGCGTGATGGCATCTTACGTCATGCAGAAGCGTTGCTCGAAAACTTAGATGCTTTGTAGTCTGTTTATTCGGCGCGCTCACGTACGATGAACGCGCCGGACTCATGATTACTGGGTATTAGGAACGACTTGGATCTCGACGCGACGGTTCAAGGCGCGGTTTGAGGCGCTGTTGTTCGCGACCAGAGGACGGGTTTCACCAAATCCCGAGGTATACAGGCGTGCGCTGTCAATCGATTGGCTGGCAAGGTAGCCCTTAACACTCATTGCACGGCGCTCTGACAAGCGTTGGTTGTAAGAGGCGGCACCGGTGTTATCCGTGTGTCCTTCAATGCTTAAAAAGGTTTTATCGTATTTACGCATCACTTTAGCGACGGCATTGAGGGTAGGATAAAAGTCGGCAGCAATGGCGTCTTGGTCAAGCCCAAACGTGATGTTTGACGGCATAATCAAGCGAATATTATCCCCTTCACGGACCACCTGGATGCCAGAACCAGCCAGTTCCTCACGGAAAGCTTGCTCTTGTTTATCCATGTAGTTGCCGACTGCAGCCCCTCCGATGGCACCAATCGCGGCCCCAATAAATGCGCGCTTATCCTTATGATTGGATGTCGATTTACCCGCGATAGCCCCGGTGATGGCACCAATGGCTGCGCCCTTTTGGGTGTTAGACATCGATTCACAGCCGGTGAGCGCCAAAGATGCCGTCAATACTGCCACAGCGGTGAGTTTGTATTTTTTTCCCATTGTCTTCTCTCTATTTACGCGTTAGCTACCATAACCTATCGCACGTTAGACAGTGTTCTTCAAGAAAGTGTCAAAAAAATGAATTGTTGCTGCCGTTTTAAACGATATTGAGCACGCCGATGACACAACTCTCAATTCTGCCTTTTTAGCTCTGCATCCTGTCAAGCAAATTGCGCTGGATCAAAATGTGACGAACAAACTACGTGTTACAAAAAGGCATCAAATCAAAAGGGGAGCACAGTCTCTGTGACAACCCTGTTATCCCTACAAAAGGAGCCAACGATCATGTCGAGCACTTTCTTTATCCCAGCCGTTAACCTTATGGGGGCAGGGTGCCTTGCAGAAGCGGCAGACGCGATTCAATCACACGGATTCAAAAAAGCCCTGATCGTGACAGATAAGGTATTGAGCCAAATTGGTGTGGTAAAACAAATAGCCGCACTGCTTGATAGCCGGCAGGTCGATTGTGTGGTCTATGATGGCACACAGCCGAACCCGACGACTGATAACGTGGCGCAAGGTCTGGCCCTGTTGCAGGAAAGCCAGTGTGATTGCGTGATTTCACTCGGTGGTGGCTCACCACACGATTGCGCTAAAGGGATTGCCCTGGTGGCGACTAATGGCGGGCAAATAGGCGACTATGAGGGGGTTGATCAATCTGCCAAACCGCAGTTGCCGCTTATCGCGATTAATACAACGGCAGGAACGGCATCGGAAATGACGCGGTTTTGTATCATCACCGATGAAGCGCGTCATATCAAAATGGCGATTGTGGATAAGCACACCACACCTATTATTTCTGTCAACGACCCTGAGTTAATGTTGGCTAAACCCGCCTCATTAACGGCGGCCACAGGTATGGATGCGCTCACTCACGCGATTGAAGCCTATGTGTCTACCGCGGCGACACCGATTACCGATGCAGTGGCGTTAAAAGCGATGACGTTAATCCAAGAGAATCTTCGCACCGCTGTGGCGGATGGACAAAACATCGACGCGCGCGAGCAAATGGCGTATGCCCAGTTCATGGCGGGCATGGCATTTAATAATGCGTCACTGGGTTATGTTCACGCGATGGCTCACCAGCTTGGTGGCTTTTATGACTTGCCGCATGGCGTGTGCAATGCCGTATTGTTGCCTCATGTTCAGCGCTATAACGCGCAGGTTTGCGCCGCGCGTTTGCGTGATGTTGCCACCGCAATGGGCGTGGATACGGAGAATATGACGGCCGATGAGGGGGCGAAAGCCGCCATCCAAGCCATTCAGTCGCTTTCAACGGACGTAGGAATTCCAGCTGGCTTGAATGAATTAGGTGCCAAACAAGAAGATATTGATGTGCTGACTGAAAATGCGTTGAAAGATGCGTGTGGTTTCACTAACCCGAAACAAGCAACACACGACGAAATCGCCAAGATTTTTATGGAAGCCATGTAGCACTGACGTTATCCCGTGATCATTGAGCGGAAACAGGCCTGAATATCCAGGCCTGTTTTATTGGTGAATCCGTGAAACACGCGAGGTTAATCGCTGCGATCTTCGACTTCAGCGATCTGGTTTTGACAGGTTTGCCCGCCCAGAACGGTTTGAATATTGGTTAAAGTCGTCTCGGCGATATTGTGCAGTGCTTCTTTGGTCAAGAACGCTTGGTGGCCGGTAATCAGCACGTTGTGACAGGCTGAAAGGCGACGGAACACATCATCGACAATCACATCATTCGATTTATCTTGGAAAAACAGTTCACGCTCATTATCGTAAACATCCAGTCCCAACGATCCGATGCGCCCCTGTTTAAGTGACTCAATGGCGGCAACCGAGTCGAGTAGCTCGCCTCGGCTGGTATTGATTATCATCACGCCATCTTTCATTTGCGCAAAGGCGTCGGCGCTAAGCAAGTGATAGTTATCTTGAGACATTGGACAATGCAGGGAAACAATGTCGCTTTGGGCATACAGCGTTTCTTTCGAGACATACTCAGCACCAAGCGCAATGGCTTCGGGGTTTTCATAGGGGTCGTGGCAGAGAATACGCATGCCTAGCCCATTAAGAATGCGCATGGTAGCAATACCGATTTTGCCCGTGCCGATGATCCCAGCTGTCTTACCATGGAAATTAAACCCAACTAAACCATCCAGCTCAAAGTTAGCGTCTCGGGTGCGTTGGTATGCTTTATGAAAACGGCGGTTGAGGCACATCATCATGCCAACCGTATGCTCGGCGACCGACTCAGGCGAGTAAGCGGGGACACGGACCACGGTGATGCCCAACGACTTGGCAGCATCCAAATCGACACGATCGTATCCCGCGCAACGTAATGCAACTAAATAAACCCCTGAATCTGCCAGAATTTCTAAAACAGGTCGAGAAAGGTCGTCGTTCACGAAAGCACAAATGGCTTGCGCACCTTGCGCCATTTTGGCGGTTTTTTCAGTGAGTAAGAAATCATGGAACTCAAACGTATAATCAAACGCAGCATTCACATGGGAGAAGGCGGCCTTGTCATAAGATTTGGCGCTAAATACGGCAATGGTCGTCATTAACTAGCCTCCGAAGCTGTCGAGGAGGAAATGTGATGTGTATCAATAACGTGATTTCCATCAAAAATAAACCCTTAAATATTTAAGGGTAATTGTGCCAGCATGAACGGACAAAGCCGAACGTGTGTCCGGCTTTGCGAGTTGGGCTTCTCCCGATTGGTTAAAAACGCATCGTGGCATTAATGCGGATATCTCGGCCAGCGGCTGGCACACCGGCAGACAGATAAGGCGTGTAATACTGATCGGTAAGATTGACGATGGTTGCGTGAAGCACGAAATCATCGCTGGGTTTCCATTCTCCATACAGGTTTTGAAAAAAGTAGGCGTCACTGGCTACGTTGGCCGTGTGTAAAGAAGGCTCGTTAGGAACGCGGTCTTGTTCGTCCCAGTATTGTCCTTGCCACCCGATTTGGACGGTATCCGTTAATTGGTGCCCAATTCCCAACATGGCATTGAGTGGTGGGTTTTCATACCAGTATTCGTCGTCGCCAGTGCTATCGCGCAACGAACCTTTGTGTTTACCTCGCACCATAGAGACAGACGCGTCGGCAGACCACTTGCCGAGACGATATTGCAGTTGTGCGTCGAAACCGTAGGTATAGCGTCCGTCCAAGTTGGTGTAATAGCCCTCTTTTTGCTTGGTTGCATTGACACCTCGGCGCTGGGCAACATCATGAATAATATCATTCCAGAATAATGTGACTTCGGAGGCGAGATGATCGCCCGCAGTTAACACATTTTGACGTTTATCAGACAAGCCCAACAGATACGCATTGATACGAGTGACGGAAAGGTCGCGACTTGAAGATGCCCGTTTTGAGGCCTTGGCATATTGCACCGTATATAACTCATCAATGGTTGGCGCTTTCATTCCATAGGCATAAGCCGCTTTAAGCTGTGTTGATGCACTGACATCATAAGTCAATGCAACACGGGGCTCCCAGCCTTGGTGGCTGATAGCGCTGTAATCATGGCCGACTGATGGATCGTTGTAATCAGGCGCTGGGTTTGGCACACCTTGTGATCGAATATGGCTATAGCGAAGTGAGGCGGTGAGTTCGAGATCTGGGGTAATAAAGTACTTATCTTGTACAAACACGCTGGCTGTTTGTTGCGCGCCCGATGGTTCAAAGTTGGGTGTGTAGTAGCCGTTGTTTTTCGATGGCTTTTTACGATACGTGTGGTTGTAGACGTGCGAGTCTCGGTCTTGATCTTGATACTGGGCCCCGATCATGACTTCGTGATCACCGAGGTAACTGGTATTGGTGATCTCGGCAAACCAACGCTCATAGGACAACCAGACTTGGTGGCCGTATTGGCCTGATGTGATGTAAGACTGATAGGTACTATCTGGGCGCTCCCAATAGCGATGGTTTTGTGAATGCGCGATCACGACACGGGTGTCGATATTGTCGTTAAACGGTTGATAGTGATAATTCAACGTACTGGTATATTCGCGATAGTGATTATCTACTGAGGTGGCGAATAATGCGGCTTCGTAGCTACCATATTTATTGATTTTGTAATCACTAATTGAAGGCATGGTGCCGCGACGATTCGCCCACGGCTTTCTCCCTTGGTCGTCATAGCGGGTGTGGCTGAGCATCATATTGTGCGCGTTTGACTGGTAGCGAATCTTACCCAGCAAACTGTGTTGACGGTAGCCAGAGAACGTAAAGACATCACCGTTGCCCAGTTCGATATCATCGGCATCACGTCGAGAGCCGTGCAACAGCACTGACCAACCAGCGTCAGAAGCACCATAAGTGGTCACACTGCGCTTCCATTGTTGGTTCACACTGTTGAAGCCGGCTTGAGCCATCGCGCCAATCGACGAATCAGGGTCAAGAAAGTCAGCCGCTTCTTTGGTTTCCATGATAAAGCTGCCACCAAAAGCCCCCACACTGGCACGCACATTATGATCGCCTCTTACTACGCGCACGGATCGTAGTAACTGAGGATCGATGAAAAAGCTACCATAGCGATACTGTTGAAAGCCGACGGGGGCACCATCGACCCGAACAGACAGTGCCGAGGGATGCGAAAAGCCCCACACATTGATACGTTCACTGCCTGGACGTGCGCCAGCGTCGAGTGAGACGCCAGGCATCTTCATTACCAATTCTCCGATATTATGCGCCTGTTCGCGTTGGATATCGTCTAGCTCTAACGTCGACTTTCCGGGTGAGGTGAGGGTGATAGGGTGGTTTAATTGCTCACCTTGTATCTCGATAGTTTCAATGTGGCTAGAAGAGGAGTTTGTGGTCGCACTGGCGGTTTGGGCACTAACGGCAAAGGCTGCCAAAATGGAAAAACGTAGAGAGCGATATGGCATATTGATACTACTTCACTGACGTATAAAAGCGCGCACTATACGCCAGCTCTGGGTAACTAGCAATGCTAATGAGATTGATTATCAGTTATGCATTGGTTATTTTTGTTGCCAAGTAGTATGATACTGGGAAATGCTCAATAGGATATGCCCATGTTTACCGGAATTATTCAAGCGGTGGCACATATTGAAGTTTGCCGCGATCATCAAGGTATTCGAACATTCGATATTCGTTTCCCGGATGGTTTTTGTGAGGGGTTAGCGGTGGGAGCCAGTGTCGCCATCGATGGCGTGTGCTTGACAGTGACTGAGCAGCTTGAGCAGACGCTGGTTCGCTTCGATGTGATGGTACAAAGTCTCGCGATTACGACGCTAAACAGCATCAAAGCTGGGGATACGGTGAATGCTGAACGTGCCGCGAAAGATGGCGCTGAAATTGGCGGACATCCGTTATCGGGACACGTCGATTGCCGTGCGACCTTATCCGATGTGCTGGTACAAGAAGAAAATTATCGTTTGCGCTTTTCGGTACAGCCTGAATGGATGCGCTATGTTTTTTCCAAAGGCTATATTGCCATCAATGGTGCGAGTTTGACCATCGCAGAGGTGAACAAAGACCAAGGCTGGTTTGATGTTTGGCTTATTCCTGAAACACGTCGAATGACAACGTTCGAGCGAAAGGCAGAAGGGGATCAAGTGAATATCGAAATCGAGCGCCAGACGCAAGTCATGGTCGACACGGTGCGCGAGACGCTCAATGAGCAATTGGGTCCTTTACTTCCCGTACTCGAATCGCTTGCGAAAGAGCAGGGGATTGATCTAGATACCATCGGTATCGCTAAGCAACCATGAATTAACAAATAGCAAACATTCTCTCCAGCCGGCTAATGCCGCAACAGGCGGGGCGAGCGACGCGCCGCCTGCCTTCCAAGCTGCCCAAGCTCCACTTGTTCACTTTGTGCGCGAACTTGCTCAAATGATGATGTGGTTAACAAAAATGTCAGTATTGAGACATAAAATTATGCTCGAACGCTCATTTTTGTTGTGAGTTTGTTTTCGAGATGCTGTGATTATGCAAAATGATAGTGTGGTTTTGAACGTGTAACCCTACTAACAGTGACAAGGATAATCATATGAAAAAGGCATCGTCGACTCTATTAGGAGAGTGCGTGTCCGAGTTTATCGGCACGGGCTTACTCATTTTTTTTGGTGTGGGCTGCGTGGCCGCTTTAGTGCTCACCGGCGCTGACTTTGGTCAGTGGGAAATCAGTATTGTATGGGGCTTTGGTGTCGCCATCGCCATTTACTGTACCGCAGGGGTGTCCGGCGCGCACATTAACCCCGCGGTCACCATTGCACTCGCCGCGTTCCACGGCTTTGATAAGAGTAAAGTTGTTCCATACATCATTTCACAAATGCTTGGCGCGTTTGCCTCGGCTGCGCTCGTCTATAGCCTTTATAGTAACCTTTTTGTCGAGTTTGAGCTGGCAAATAACATGGTGCGCAGTAGCCCTGAGGCCTTGTCGACGGCGGGGATCTTCTCGACCTATGCGCATCCTGCCTTGTCATTTACGGGCGCCATGGCGGTAGAGTTTGTGATCACTGCGGTACTGATGTTCGGTATTCTCGCACTGGGTGATGAAAACAATGGTGCGGCTCGTGGTCCAATGAATCCGCTGCTAATCGGTATTCTTATTGCCGTCATTGGTGGCTCTTTGGGTCCATTGACCGGGTTTGCGATGAACCCAGCGCGTGACTTTGGTCCGAAGCTGTTTGCTTACCTCGCTGGATGGGACTATGCCCTGACGGGCGCGCGTGATATCCCGTATTTCATTGTCCCTATTGTTGCCCCTATTTTGGGTGCCTGCTTTGGCGGTTGGTTGTATCCGAAAGCGATTGCCCCATATCTCCCCCAAGCAGGACATGGCTGTACGATCCCTAACCAATGTGACGACGATGAGCTGGCTGAAACGGAGACGCGAGAAGTCAACGCCTAACCTAGCACTGTGTCCAATGGCGCTCAGCATGAAATAAAGCAATGCGCGACATTGAGCAATGTGCAATGACACATGGCGCGAAATGTCGCAATACAGACTAAAATAAGAGAGATAGAAGGAAACCCTATTATGTCAGCGAACAAGTATATTGTTGCTCTCGACCAAGGCACCACCAGCTCACGTGCAGTGGTTATGGATCACGATGCCAATATCGTCGGTGTATCTCAGCGCGAGTTTACGCAAATTTATCCGCAAGCAGGTTGGGTTGAGCACGATCCAATGGAAATTTATGCCACCCAAAGCTCAACGCTGGTGGAAGTGCTGGGCAAAACCGGCATTCGTAGCGATGAGATTGCTGGGATCGGGATTACTAACCAACGTGAAACCACGGTTGTGTGGAACAAAGAAACCGGTAAACCGGTTTACAATGCCATCGTGTGGCAATGCCGCCGTACTGCTGACATCTGTCATGACTTGCGCGAGCGTGGATTGGCGTCTTATGTGCGTGATAATACTGGGTTAGTCCTTGACCCTTACTTCTCTGGCACCAAGGTGAAATGGATCTTGGACAACGTAGAAGGTGCGCGCGAAGACGCAGAAGCCGGTAAACTGCTATTCGGTACTGTGGATACCTGGTTGGTATGGAAGATGACTCAAGGGCGTGTGCATGTGACTGATTATACTAACGCATCACGCACCATGCTGTTTAATATCAATGATATGTGCTGGGATCAAAAAATGCTCGATGAGCTTGGGATCCCTGCTTCAATGCTCCCTGAAGTGCGCCGCTCTTCCGAAGTCTATGGACAAACGAACATCGGTGGTAAAGGCGGTACGCGTATTCCTATCGCGGGGATTGCGGGTGACCAACAAGCAGCCCTATTCGGACAAATGTGTGTTGAAGCCGGCCAAGCGAAAAACACCTATGGAACGGGCTGCTTTTTGCTAATGAACACCGGGCAAGAGAAGGTGACATCGAGCCATGGCCTGTTGACTACCATTGGTTGTGGCCCGCAGGGCGAACCATCCTATGCGCTTGAGGGCGCGGTCTTTATGGGTGGTGCCTCAATTCAATGGCTCCGTGACGAGCTAAAAGTGGTGGAAGACGCCCATGACTCTGAATACTTTGCCACCAAAGTTGATACATCGAATGGCGTGTATGTTGTCCCGGCGTTTACCGGTTTGGGAGCACCCTATTGGGATGCCTACGCTCGCGGTACCATTGTGGGGCTGACCCGTGGTGTGAACTCTAACCATATCATTCGCGCAACCCTAGAAAGCATTGCCTATCAAACGCGTGATGTATTGGATGCCATGCAGGCAGATTCAGGTATTAAGCTTGAAGCGTTACGTGTTGATGGCGGCGCCGTTGCCAATAACTTCTTGATGCAGTTCCAAGCCGATGTGCTCGACACCGACGTGCATCGTCCGGAAGTGACAGAAGTCACCGCGTTAGGCGCGGCGTACCTTGCGGGTATGGCGGTCGGTTTCTGGGATGGCCTGGATGAGCTAAAAGATAAAGCCAAACTGGACCGAAGCTTTGAACCACATCGAGACGAAGAAAAACGCAATCGCCGCTATCGTGGTTGGAAGCGAGCAGTAAAATGCGCACAAGCGTGGGCTGAGCTGCATAATGAAGAAGAAGATGTGTAAGCCTGATATCACTCTTTATAATGAAAGGCGCGTTTTCGCGCCTTTTTTCATATTGCCCTGTCGCCGGCCGATTGATCGTGTTCCTCTCTTTTACTGCGTTTTTTCTCCGCCTATAAAGGCATAGGGCTACTCGCCAGACGGTTTTTTAGTTCACATGAACGCCTTTTTCTTAACACTTCTTCTACACTTGTCACAGTCAATAATAATTTTTCGAACATATATAGTGACCGAAAACGAAAGTTGATATACAGTTATACTCATCAGTTAATGTTCGTTCGCTCATATTTGAACAAGGTCGGCTAAAAATGACTACGCATAATTCTCATCAAGACGCACTTCTCGACATCCTCGTGGTTGGGGGCGGGATTAATGGTGCCGGTATCGCTGCTGATGCGGCGGGTCGTGGACTCAATGTGGGTCTGTACGATGCCAAAGATTTCGCATCGGCCACTTCATCCGCGAGCTCGAAGCTTATTCATGGTGGATTGCGCTATCTCGAGCATTATGAGTTCCGTTTGGTCTCGGAAGCACTGGCCGAACGTGAGGTACTGATCAACAAGGCGCCCCATATTGCGTTTCCGATGCGTTTCCGTTTGCCGCATCGCTCGTATCTGCGCCCAGCCTGGATGATCCGTTGTGGATTATTTTTATATGACCACCTTGGTAAGCGCTCAACATTACCGAGCAGCCACAAGGTTGATTTGCGTAAAACTGGCTACATGAACAAGGACATGAAAGTCGGATTTGAGTACTCAGATGCTTGGGTGGATGATGCGCGCTTAACCTTACTCAATGCGCAATATACGCGTGAAAAAGGGGGAGAGGTGCGCAATTACTGCCAAGTGGTCGCGGCAGAGCGTGAAAACACGATTTGGCGAGTGACGCTAGAGGACGCACATACCGGTGAGCGCTTTGAGCGCAAAGCCAAGGCATTGGTGAACGCGACTGGCCCTTGGGTGAAGCAATTCTACGATGACAGTCTCCACGAAAAATCGCCGCGTGGGATCAAAATGATCAAAGGCTCTCATATTGTTGTGCCACGTATTCATCAAGACCCACAAGCGTATATTCTGCAGAATAATGATGGCCGTATCGTCTTCGTGATCCCATATCTCGACAAGTTCTCATTGATTGGTACCACGGATGTGGAGCATAAAGCCGATCCCCGAGAAGCAAAAATTGACGAGGCTGAGATTGATTACTTAGTTGATGTCGTCAATCAGCACTTTACTCACCAAATTCAGCCACAGGATGTCGTTTGGAGCTACAGTGGCGTGCGACCATTGTGTGATGATGAATCGGACTCGCCACAGGCGATGACACGCGACTACACCATAGAGTTGGAACAAAAAGGCAATCAAGCGCCGTTGGTTTCCATCTTTGGCGGTAAGCTCACGACTTATCGTAAGCTGGCGGAGTCTGCGATGCGCAAACTCGAGCCATTCTTTGACAAGATGGGTCAGCCTTGGACGGCTAACGGTGCGCTTCCCGGTGGTGATTTCAGCTGCACACGGGATGAGCTCGCCCTGTCGATTAAACAACGT
Organism: Salinivibrio sp. IB868; assembly: GCF_001995655.1. Classification (NCBI taxonomy): domain Bacteria; kingdom Pseudomonadati; phylum Pseudomonadota; class Gammaproteobacteria; order Vibrionales; family Vibrionaceae; genus Salinivibrio; species Salinivibrio sp. IB868. The sequence continues at coordinate 166,910 of NZ_MUEW01000004.1, read as the reverse complement.
TATCCGTGGTTAAGCCATCATACGGCGCAGCGATTTGTCGATACCTACGGTACCCGCACACATCAACTGATGAGAGGTTGTCACAGTGAAGCGGATATGGGTCATCGGTTTGCTGATGGGGTTTACCAGGTGGAAATTAACTATCTGGTGCAATATGAGTTTGTTCAGCATGCGGAAGATGCCTTATGGCGTCGCACCAAATTAGGCTTGTATCTGACTGAAGAACAGGCTGATGCGATTAGCCAATACATCGAGCAGCAGCGCGTTAAAGTACACGCACTGCCATTAAGCGAGGCAAGCTAGCACTCAAGTGAGTCCGTGTTGCTAACACGATGGGATGACAAAAAAGAGCGCCGATGGTCGGCGCTCTTTTCGGTCGACTGTCTTTTAACGCCGTTTGGCCGATAACGTGCTGCCTAGTGATGCGCTGATCACCATGCCAATCGCGAGCCATTGACGCAGGGCCAGTTGTTCATCGAGCACGAGTAGCCCAGCCATGGCGGCAACAGCAGGCTCTAAACTCATCATCACACTGAAGGTTTGTTTGGGCATGTTGCGTAACGCTATCATCTCCAGAGAATAAGGAATAGCACTGGAGACAAGGGCGACAGCGATCCCCAAGGGTATCAATTGCCATTGAAAAATCGCACCGTCAGTCGCAATGTAGCCCGCTGGTACGAGATAAAGGGCAGCAATGCTCATCCCCAGAGCAACCGTCCCGCCGCCTGGCGCTAAATTTCCTGCCTTTTGCCCAAATAGGATATAGCCCGCCCAGCAGCCGCCCGCCGCTAATGCGTAAGCCACCCCTTTTGGATCCAAGGCATCCACGCCTGACAAATCGGGTAGGAGGGTAATAACACCGCCAACGGCGAGCACGATCCAAAGACTGTCTCTGGCGCGACGAATAGAGATTAAAGCCACTAATAAAGGACCGGTAAACTCAAGTGCGACGGCAATCCCCAACGGAATAGTCTCGATAGACAAATAAAGCAGCATCATCATGCCACCAAGACAGCCACCATATACCGTTATCGCTCGCCAATGTCGCGCGCGTGGCCACTGACGCCAAGGGCGAAAGACGAGCCACAAAATGAGGGCAGAAAAGCCGACACGCAGGGCAGTGGTCCCAATAGGGCCCACCAGAGGGAAAAGCTGTTTGGCAAAGGATGCGCCAAATTGAATGGCGCACATGGCACCAAAAACACTCAATATCGCAACAAAAAGCGCACGAGCCTGCATAATCCCTCCTTTTCAGTAAAATAGAGCTATTACCTTAACATAGAGACAAAAAAAAGCCGCTCCGATGAGAGCGGCAAAGATTTTGGAGCGAATTGTCTCAATCCTATCGTATTCGCTAGAATTTTTGTCTAGCTGAGTCGTAGGCATCTTTGAGAGACGTCAGTGCCTGTTCGGCGCCTTGTTTAATGTCGTCCCACGCATCGTCACTGGCATGCTGCAGCTCATTAATGCGTGTTTTCGCTTGCTCTTTTCTTGCGCGCAAATGCTCAATTGACTCTCGGTACTCTGCTTTTGCATTCGCCGAAGCAACATTCGCTTTTTCTTCAAGTTTATCAATTTCTTGATTCCAGTCTTGCAAGCGATTATGTAACTTATCTATCATCTCTTGGCGTTGCATAATACCTCCTATTAAAAGGGCCTAAGTCTACGTACAGGCGATTAATCAGTGGCAAAACGCAGTGGCGAAACGCCTTATTATTTAGGCATTGCCTTCGACGTCGAGTTCATCAATGACTCGTTCAACGTCCTGCGCGTTCTCTGCCATTAATACGGCAAGATCGCGCGCGGCATCACTTTTCACTTCGCCTGATAGGGTTGCGACGCCATCGTTAACGGATACATCAATATTGGTTCCACTAATATCGGGATTCAGCAACAAGCTTGTTTTAAGCGCCGCGCTGACTTTGGTGTCAACGACGGCTTGGCCTAGGTCGGCTGACTGGCTCGCAGGTTGCGACACAGTGAGCTCGTTTTTTATCTCACTCACGCCATCAATCTGACGAACTAAGCCACTGGCCAAGCTTTTATCAAGCTCGGTATCGACTTTCCCGGTTAGAATGACCACGCCTTGCTCAACATCTGTGTTGATATCAAAGTTATTGAGGTTAGTGTTCACCATCAGCATGGACTCGGCTTTGCCATCAATCCAAGCGTCTTTGGCTTCATCTTGCCAGTCATTGGCGCTGCTCGCCGCAGAGACAGAAGAAGCGCCAAGCGCAAGCGCTAACCCTAATGATACAAATAAAGGATGAAATCGACCTTGCGGAGTCGTCTTCATTAAATCCTCCTTTTTCAATGAGTGTGAGCAACGTTGTGGCGCTGCTAGGCTTCCAAAAGCGAAATCTATGCCAATTTTAAAAAAATCTAAATATCAACAGCTTATCTAGTGGTTGATGATTTGATGGTTTTTCCTTTTAGGTAATTATTTCCTATGTGTTTGCAATTATTACTTAATAACTGGGGTTGGATATGGCAGTCTAGAACAAGAAAACGCTTGGAAGGAATGCGATGTATATGTCTTGCTTGTTCGCCTATTTACCTCAGTCGACAGATGTCTCTTTGCGTCAGATGTTAAAGGTGGCGCTTAACGCGCGAGCGACGAACGTGGTGTGGTTTGATACGTTAGCCGCACTGTTAGAAGCGTGTCAGGTTGATGACCCTGACTGGGTCGTAATAGATGTTGACACCAAGGATGGCGATATCGATGAGCTGCTCGCCATCATGACGCGTATTACCCACACGCAATGGGTGTTATTGACTGATGGCGCGCCCTTTCCTGCTTGGAATCACCACGCCCAAGACATGGCTGCGACGGTATTTCGTCGTCCTATCGATAAGCAGGCCTTCCAGCATCTCGTTATTGATCAGATGCGCGGTGAGGATCGTGGGCAATCACAGGGTACCCCCGTTATTACTAGTCAGGCAGATCAATACGGCTATTTATTGGGCTCATCAAGCCCGATGCTGGCCCTGTACCGCCAGCTTCAACGACTAGGTCCAACGAAAGCGAATGTGTTTATCATCGGTGAGAGTGGGGTGGGCAAGGAGCATGTCGCAAAAACACTCCATGGCTTGGGTCGACCGACTGGTATAGGCGGGATGGAGAGGCGAAGCCAAGGGGGGGATGCCCCTTTTATGGCGGTCAACTGTGGGGCGCTGAGCCCAGAACTGATCGAAAGTGAGTTGTTTGGTCATGTCAAAGGGGCGTTCACTGGCGCGCATCAGGATCACCAAGGGATTTTTTACCAAGCCGAAGGGGGAACGGTGTTTCTCGATGAAATAACGGAAATGCCCCAGTCGCTGCAAGTGAAATTATTGAGGGTGCTGGAGTCAGGGGAATACCGCCCAGTTGGTTCGACACGCAATCAAAAAGCGAATGTGCGTCTTTTGGCCGCCACCAATCGCGACGCGCAAGAGGCGATTCAGCAAGGCAAGCTTCGTGAGGATATTTATTATCGCTTGGCACAATTTGTGGTGACGGTGCCGCCATTAAGGGCACGAGGAGATGACATTCATGCACTGACCACGCATTTCCTCGCTGAATTGAATTTTAATCATCAGACAACCGTGAGCATTAGCGATAACGCGCTCGAGCACGTCCAGCACTACCACTGGCCAGGGAATGTACGTGAACTCAAACATGCTATTGAGCATGGCTTTCTATTGAGTAATGGGTGCATTGAAGTCACGGACCTACCCACTAACGTGATGGCTGATGATCCGTCAACAGCGGTTGAGGCGCTTTCGCTGCCAGAGGGAATCAGACTTGATGAACTCGAAAAAGCAGCGATTTTACAAACACTCGCGCGCTGTCAAGGAAACCGTCAGCGTACGGCTAAGGCGCTTGGGATCAGCCCTAAAACCTTATACAACAAACTCCAGCAATATCATGCATTATCGTCTGATTGAGCGGTATCAGGAAGAGGCGGAGACAGGATCGCGAGTGATTGAGGCTGCGCGTCAATCGTTAGTTTTCGGTCGCGATAAAGCTCGCCGTCAATGACATAGTCAATGACTGATGTAGCACGTATCGAGACGCGTGTGACTTGTTGATAGTGAGTAAAGCGGCCTAATCGTGTTTCAAACAGACTCGCGAATGCTAATTCCATGAGGGACAACGCGGTATCTGTTTTGGTAGAACTCGCGGTGAGCCAAGTGACATCGAGTTTGCCGTCGGCATAATTTGGTTGGCCTTGCCCTTGGGCTAATAAGGTTGTCATTGGTGCGGCATTGGCGACCACCATACTGGTTGTGCGGATCAACTGAGGCGCTTGGTGATCGAATTGAACGGTGAGATCGATGGCTTGATTTTGACTGGCAGCCCCGAGTAGACCCTGCAAATACGCCCACTGGCCTAATTGATTTTTCTGCTCCCGAGCGGCGTGGCGAATCATTTGTTGTTCAAAGCCAACGCCCACGACTAACAACGCCACTTTGCCGTTACAGCGTGCGGTGTCGATGGTTCGTGGCGTCCCATCTAAAATGACATCGCAAGCGGCATCAATATTTAAAAATTTGGTCTTTATCCCCCACAATGCATGGCATAAGGCGTTTGCGGTGCCAAGCGGTAATACGCCTAAAGGGATTGCGGTGTTAATCAGTGCTCGCGCAACGGCGTTCACAGTGCCGTCCCCACCGGCGGCGATCACCACATCAGCCTGTTGTGACACAGCGCGGCAAGCGAGTTGATAACTACGACGATTATGGCGTGTCTGATGGACGACTAACCGATACCCGTCACCTAAATAGGCCTGAATATAGTCGCGGTGCTTACGCCATTTCTTTCCACCTGCAGCAGGGTTAGCAATGATCCAGGCAATGGGACGCGCCAACCGCAACGCACCGCTTTGCTGAAAACGCACTAAAGCGCGGCGCTGGCGCTGATTCAAGTGTGCTTTGGGGCGTACCATTTTGATGTCACCAAGCACATCCTCGAGCGAATGGTGGGGAGAAAGTGCCCAAAGATAGGCGGCAACAACCATCACGGACCGTCCGCGTCCTAGTGCACAATGCACCACCACCTTGTGTCCGGCTTGTCGCTGTTGATGCAGCCATTGTAACGCGCGCATCAGTTGGCTACGCGAGGGATAGGCATGATCCAATACGGGCACCGAGAGATAGGCGACAGCCTGTGATTGTGTGAAACGGTCGACGCTCTCGAATTCAGCGGTAACATCTAATATTCCATCAATACCTTGCGCTTGCAGATCGGGGATGTCTTTGTAGGTCAGACGAGCACCGACATAGAGCCCAGGGGCGACTTGCTGGACGGGCGGTGCAACATCGCGTTTTCTTGCCCAACGATTGTACAGGTGGGTAAAGGTGAAAAATGGCGCAAACACCCACTGGCTGATGCGAGGCAACTGCCCGGACTGGCGTTTGCGAAAAAGGCGAGGCTGATTGCGCCAATAAGCGATACTAACGGCGAAAAATGCTGCCGCACACCATGACAAAAGCAAGGTAAGAAGGACGTTAGGTATCCACCAGCTGATCGTGAATAAACACGCGGCGACCAAGCTATAAAAGGGACCTATAAACACGCTTATTCACTCCTTTTTATTCAGCACAGACGCCATCGGTAAAACAATCCAGCTTTTACTATACGTTAGCCCTGCCCAATATCATAAAAAACGGCACGTCTAGCGTGCCGTTTTTGTATTATTATTTATCTTGATTTTGATGTTGGCGCCGGAATTTTTTCATTGCGCGACGTTGTTCAATGATCTTTCTCGCCTCACCGCCGACGTGCTGTTCACCGCGTTCTCGTGCAAGACGGACTTGGTACTCTCGCTCTCGAAACGCTGCCTTTTGGGCGTCGGTGTGTTTGTCGATGCATTTAGGGCAAGAGACGCCTTGCTCATAGTGTTCGCTTTCCATGTCCGCTTGCGTGATGGGAAGGCGACAGGCATTACACATTGCGTAAGACCCTCGCTCCAAATCGTGATTAACGGCAACACGGCTGTCGAAGACATAACACTCTCCGTTCCACAAGCTTTCACTCTCAGGCACTTCTTCGAGGTACTTAAGGATCCCGCCTTCTAGGTGATACACCTCATCAAAGCCTTTTTCTTTCAAAAAAGCGGTCGATTTTTCACAGCGGATCCCGCCGGTACAAAACATGGCGACTTTTTTGTGCGTGCTAGGGTCAAGCTGCTGTTCAACATAGTCTGGGAATTCACGGAAGCTATCTGTATGCGGATTAACGGCTCGTTCAAAGGTACCAATCTCGATTTCGTAATCATTACGCGTATCGATCACTAACACATCTGGATCGCTGATTAATTGATTCCACTCTGTTGGTTTGACATAAGTGCCCACGCTTTGGCGCGGATCGATGCCTTCAACCCCCATGGTCACAATTTCTTTTTTGAGTTTTACCTTGGTGCGACTAAATGGCTGGCTGTCTTCGAACGACTCTTTATAGTCAATATCCGCTAGGCGTGGGTCATTTCTAAACCACGCAAACAGCGCATCCATATTTTCTCTTGTCGCTGCTACTGTGCCATTTATGCCTTCCTGGGCGAGAAGGAGCGTGCCGCCTATTTGGTTGGCTTCCATTACTTCAAGCAATGGTGCTTGCAAAGACTGGTAGTCGTCGAGTGTGACAAATTTATATAAGGCACAAATGACATATTTAGACATGTTGTTTCCTCTTGCTGGCTGGAGCGTAAATCCAGTGCATGGGTGGTGTATGTATACGTGAGCGCGGAGTATAGCGAATGCTACTGACGCAAAACACCGGATAAAAGTAAGGTTAAATATCGAGCGCTCTGATAGCGACGAAGGCGATGCACTCTACTTTGTGTTCAAATCAAATTGTATTGTTAGTTATTCAATAACGTCTGGTTTTTATGAGATCAACATCACGTATGAACGGAGTTTCTATCGCCTGAAAGCGTGTTTGGACTTAGTTTGAATGGGTTTTTAGTCACGCCAGAATGGTTTTATTGCTTTATGGTCTAATTATTTTGTTGGTTGGCGTGCATCGGCTAGACAGTGGTCTAGTAAGCAAAGTAATTAGCCAAGCATCAAGAAAGGATGCAAAACATGATTGAAGAATGGATTAACGCATTTGTCGGGTTTATCTGGGGTAAGCCGATGCTGATCTTATTGGTTGGTGGCGGGGTTTTCTTTACCCTTTATGGCAAACTCACGCCGTTTCGGTATATGGCACACAGTATCAAGCTGTTAACCGGTAAGGTGGACGATGGCAGTGGCCATGGTGATTTATCTCATCGCAAGGCGCTCGCCGCCGCTCTCTCCGGCACTTTGGGCCTTGGTAATATTGCCGGCGTGGCACTGGCGCTCAGCGCAGGTGGACCCGGTGCGGTGTTTTGGATGTGGTTAACGGCATTACTAGGAGTCTCAACCAAGTTTTATACCTGTACATTGGGGGTCATGTATCGTCACGAAGATGCGAACGGCAATGTCCACGGTGGCCCCATGTATACGGTTCGGCACGGTTTAGGGCCAAAATTTAAATGGTTAGCGGTGATGTTTGCCATTGCCGGCTTGATGGGATTTGTGCCGTCTTTCCAAATTAACCAGCTTGGTGCCGTGGTGCAAACTCAGCTATTTCCGGGGATCGCTTGGCTAGAGAGTAGTGCGTTCTCTTGGGCACTGGGCATTGTACTGGCGGTCTTCGTCGGTATGGTGATCTGGGGTGGCTTGCAGCGTGTGGCTGATGTTGCTGGTGCGCTAGTGCCTTTGATGGCGGGCAGCTATATGGTGATGGCGATCGCCGCTTTGGCACTTAATGCCGAGCGCGTGCCTGGCGTGTTTCAGTCGATTTTCGCCAGTGCTTTTTCACCGGATGCGATGTTCGGTGGCCTGATCAGTGTGATTATTGTGGGGGTGAGTCGTGGTGCTTTCTCTAATGAAGCCGGGATTGGCACCGAGGTCATGGCACACAGCGCGGCAAAAACCAATGAGCCAGTCCGAGAAGGATTGGTCGCTAGCCTAGGTCCTATCATTGATACCTTAATTGTCTGTAGTTGCACTGCGCTAGTGATCTTGGTGACCGGTGTGCTTGATCAAGCCGAGGGCATGCAAGGTGTTAGTCTGACCATGGCGGCATTTAAAGCGGCCTTTGGCGCGCCAGGGGCGTGGTTATTGGCGGCACAGGTGTTAGTTTTGTCTTTCACCACGGTATTTACATTTTGGTATTACGGCTATAAATGCTTTGTGTATCTATTTGGCGAGCAGGCGGGTCAGTATTATAAGTACCTATACTTATCGCTTGTGGTGCTGGGAGCGGTATTATCGCTGGATGTGGTGTTCTTATTCCTCATTGGGGCGTATGGGCTGATGGCAGTGCCCACCATGGTCTCCGCGTTGCTGTTGGCGCCTAAGGTAAACCAAGCTGCTAAACGTTATTTTGCCAGTCACCGTTACCGTGAAAGTCACCGCTCACAGGTAACCAACAGTTAATGAGCCGATAGTTAATGGCTTGACTGACAACTTTGTTGTCACGCTAAAACGAACAAAGGCTGCCAATGTGCAGCCTTTGTTTTGTTCACTATGTTGGCCTTTATCGTTGATTAATCATCAAGTGGTGCGCCAAATACATAGGTATCAGCCAGGCTAACCATGCGACCGATTTCGGGTTTGGTGATGGTATCATTGGCGCCCAATTGCAGAGCCTTAGCGCGGTTATCTTCGCTCATGATCGACGAGAACATGATAATAGGCATGGTTTTATAGGTATCCATCTCTCTGAGGCGTTTGACTAAGTGCATACCGTCCATTCGTGGCATCTCTACGTCTGACACAATCGCATCCACAAACTCATTGATCGACACACCTTCTTCTTTGGAAATGCGTTCGAATTCGGTGAGTTTGTCAAAGGCCTCGCCACCATCTTTGGCCGATATAATGTTAAAGCCAGCTGAGCGTAGCGTGTTCTCAATCAAGCTACGGATGAAGGCGGAATCGTCCACCACTAAAATCGTTTTTGCTTCGCGTTTTTTCGCGCTGGATTCGGAAATGTTGACGTTTCTGTCCTGAGTGACATCGTATTTTTCCATACTCAACTCAGGGTTAATATCGGCAATGATTTTCTCAAAATCCAGGATCATAATCAGGTTGTTGTCTTTGCGGACAACGGCGACCACACAATCTTGCTCGCCTGCTTCTAAAAATTGGCTTGGGGACTCAACCGCTTCCCAGGAAATACGATGGATACGACTAATACTGTCAATCAAAAACCCATTAGTCATGTTGTTAAAGTCGGTGACAATCACAAACTTATTGTCTTTCTCTGGACGCGTCGGGACGCCTAACCAGCCTGCGAGATCAATCAGTGGCGTTAGCTTGTCGCGTGACGAAAACACCCCAATCATGTGCGCTTGGGCGTTTGGATAGTCAGTGGTTTCCGGAACTTGGATAACTTCGCGAACCTTGGCAACGTTGATACCGTAATAGCAGGTTTTGGTACTGCCGTCAGGAAGTTGCTTGATTAAGTGAAACTCAATGATTTCTAGCTCATTCGTACCACTTTCCGTCAGTATTTCGTTTTTTGATGGCTCGTCGTTCATGCCTACCACATTTCCTTTCGATATCAGCGAATAAAGCTGGCGTTAAACTGAGTTTGTTCCAGTATAAGCCTGAGATCAATAAAGCGACAATCTTTGCTCGATAATCGTGCTGCTTTTCTGTGGGCTATCGCGCTAAATTGATCGCGAAAGTCATCGATAAGTTACAGCTTAATAACAAAAAAGCCTGCGGCGAGCAGGCTTTGAAGACCGTTAGGGCCGTTTGGCAGTTAAGGTAAGGCCACGTCTAAGTGGTAATTCCCGATCATTTTTCCTTGGCTGTCCAAAAAGCGTGTATAGGAGAACGGCGCGAGATCAATGGTGGTTGGCAGACCACGTACCACTTCATTCATCACCTTTCCGGTGATGGCAGAGGTCAACATACCGGTACGGAAATGCCCACATGCATTGAGGTAACCGTCAATACCCGGCACTGCACCAAGAATCGGCAGCTCATCCGGTGAGCCCGGACGCAAGCCTGCCCAGCAGCGCTTGATATTCATCTTCTTCAGCTCGGGGATAGACTTCATGGCGCCTTGTGCCAGCTGTTTGATGTACTTCATGTCTGTGGTGGTGTCAAAACCACGCTCTTCGGTGGTTGAGCCAATCAAGACTTCGCCGTTATCTTTTTGGGCGATATAACAATCACTGGTGGTTAAACAGCCATTTAAAAGCTTAGGTAGCTTCTCGGAGACGATCACTTGGCCTTTGACTGGGAAGACAGGCATTGGCATCCCCGTTGCCCACAAGCTGAGTTTTTCCGCCCATGCGCCACCCGCATTGATCATGGTGCCACAACCTAGCTTGCCGTTTTCTGTTTCAACCGCGACAACGCGGTTACCTTGTCTCACCACACCCGTGACTTTGGTATTGAGGTATAGCTCGACACCGTTCTGCCGTGCTGCTTCCAAATAGGCCTCGTTAAGGCGATAGGGATTGATTTGGTGATCACCCTCAAACTCCATCGCACCAATTGCCGCACGCGACACGTTAGGCTCTTGTGCGTGAAGATCTTCTTGAGACACCCAACGGACATGCTCTTGGCGATCAGGAATGGCGGCCGCAATATGTTCGGCATAGAGTTTGTCGTACTTATCAAACATGACAAACTTCAAACCAGTACGCTCAAACTTAAAGTCCACACCGTGATGCGTCAGCAAATCATCATACAATGCCGGATAGAGCTGGTTAGACAGCATCGCCATATCGAAGAACGGCTTGGGCATAATGTGCGGTTTGATCTCTGGTGATCCACCTTCGCCGCTTTCTTGCATCTGCTTAGAAAGGGTCTTAAACAGGATAACGCCGCAGCCAAGGCCGGTTGACTCGCCCATCGCCCATAGACCACCGGCTGACGCACGCGAGGCGTTTCCGGGGTATTTATAGTCCACAACGGCGATGGATAAGTCGCGCTCGCGGCTTAAATGATAAGCCACCGATGCGCCGATCACGCCGCCGCCACAAATTACGATGTCGTACTGTTTCATGCGTCATCCTCCAACGCAGCAAAAGGAATAGGGTCGAGTGGGAATCGAGGGCGAATCAAAGGCTGAGGCGACGTCGTGCTCTCATTGAGTCGGTCGTAGCAGTAGTGCGCACAGGTTTTTCCTTGGCAGTCACCCATGGTAACGCGGGTACGCATTTTCAACGTAATCACATCCTTGACGCCTTGATTGATGGCGTTATCAATGTCCGCCTTTTTCACTTGCTCGCAGCGACAGATCACTGTGTCTTTTCCCGGCAAACTGAGCAGGCCTGGACGACGGTAGCCTGCCGTATCAAAGCCTTTACGGAAACGGTAGCTCTTTTCGAGCTGATGACGCAGAGCCTTAAACTCATTGTCAAGATTAGGCATTGAAATATTGCGTGCCTTCAGTGCGGAGTACGCCGCAATCTTTCCTTCCAACATGGCGGCTTCTGCGCCGGCAAATTTCACGGTATCACCGGCGCAGTAAACATTGTCGACACTGGCTCGTTGCCACTCGTCCACCACGGGGATCGCCCCGCTCATGTGATCGTACTGCATATCTAGTCCCATTAGTTGCGCAAGCTGAGAGCGTGCCGCAAAGCCGTAACCCACACCAAGCAAATCAGCATTTATGGTTTCGGCACGGCTAACATCTGGGTGCCAGTCTTCACTGTAGGGGGCTACCGTGACGTGCTCGACTTGAGGGTCACCTGAGGCTTTGACTACGCCCCAACCGTAATGCATCGGGATATGGTGGCGTTTGAGATACATCATCATGGAGAGGCCATCTAGCGCGAGCTGTGGACGGTTGAGGAGGGCGAGCGTTTCACGTGCCAAGTCTTTAAACGGCGCCGCTTCATAGATACCGGCGATATCACAACCGGCTTTGTGAAGCTGACAAGCAACCAGTACAAGCAAAGGCCCTGTGCCGGTGATCACGCAGCGGTGCCCGGGACGAACCAAGCCGCTTTTTATTTGCAGTTGGATCCCCCCAAGAAGCATCACCCCTGGCAGATCCCAGCCAGGAAAGGGAATGCTGCGCTCTTGGCAACCGGTGGCGAGGATCAACTGCTCATAGTCAATCGTTGATAGCGTATCTTCATGAGCAGTGAGGAGATGTTGATCCGCCATTGGCCCCAGTACCCGCGTCAAACTGCGTAGGTCAATCAAATCCTGATGCTGGTGATATTGTTCGCGCAGGGTTTGTGAGGTGGCCTTCCATTTGTCATCCAAATGGGGCAGCGCGTTAGTCTCTCGCCACGGGCCACGATAGACGACGCCACCGGGTTTGGGGGCTTCATCAACAATAATACTGGCGACCTTGTGCTTGGCCAGTGTGACCGCTGCAGAGAGACCAGCAGGTCCAGCACCAACAATAACAACAGGCTTAGACATGGGTTTCTCCTTGCTCGACGGTGTGGCTTTCAAGATCCGTGTTCTCAACCACAATGTTGGCTTCAGTGCGGACATCCATATCCGGCTGAACGGCGACTTGGCACGCACGTTGTTTATGGCGGGCGTTGATTTCCAGCGTGCAGCAATGACACACGCCCATGCCGCAATAGGCACTCGCTAATCGGCCATAATCATTTTTAGATAGCGCACGGATATTGCTTGCGAGCAAAGTGCTTAGCACGCTTTCTCCAGCGATGGCGGGAACCGTCTCGCCATTGACATGGATCGAGAAGGTTTCGCCAACGGCATCGGTAATGTCTTGATTTCGTCTCATCGTTTTAATTTGCTCATTGGTATGTTGTTGGCACAGTGATGACGCCCACTCAGCCTGTTTAAGTGAGCGGAGTGTGTTGTCTTATTTATTAGGCGAGGAGTATACTAAACTTGCTTTGTGAATATGACGTTACTTTTTGTTTCGTATTTGTTATTCCTCGCAAAATGTATGGAAATAATGATGATGTTGTGAGCTTTATCATGATAACGATCAGGTTTGCGCGGAGAGGGGCCTGTGAACAGTGACGCTATATCGGTCAAGCGCTGTTGCGTAAACAAGGTGGCTATGTCATCAATGAAGAAGTGGTGTATCGCGATCTTGTATCGGCAGAGGAGGCAAGGATGACAGAGTCAGGCTCACAGTGGTTGGAAACGGTTAAAGAGATGCGAGAGACATTCGACGCGCAAAAAGAACAGGTGTCTCAGTGTCCTTTTTTAGAGTACAGCCATCGTCGCGACGCACTTCTGCGCTTGCGTCAGGCCATCAAGCAAAAATCGTCTGCGTTACAACAAGCCCTTAGCGACGATTACGGCTACCGTGCGCCCGTTGATACTGAAATTGCCGACATCTTGCCTTTGCTGCACCAAATTGATTACACCCGTCATCGATTAAAGCGATGGATGAAGCCGCAAAAACGGCGTCCTGGTATTACTTTGCTAGGCACCAAATTGGTCGTGCACTCCCAGCCAAAAGGCGTGGTTGGGATCATTGTGCCTTGGAACTTTCCGGTTATGCTGGCAGTGAGTCCGCTGATTTGCGCGTTGGCCGCGGGCAATCGGGTAATGCTTAAGCTTTCGGAGTTCACGCCCAACACCAACCAGGTATTACGCGCGTTAATCGCTGAGGTGTTTAGCCCAAACGAAGTGGCCGTGGTTGAAGGTGAAGTTGAAGTGTCGCGCCGCTTTACCGAGTTAGAGTTCGACCATCTCTTTTTCACCGGCTCAACCCAGGTCGGACGTCAAGTCATGCTGGCGGCGGCCGATAATTTGACCCCGGTGACCCTCGAACTTGGGGGTAAATCGCCGGTGATCATTGATGATCAAATTGATATGGACGTGGCTGTCTCACGGCTCATTTACGGGAAGTGCTTAAATGCTGGGCAGATATGTGTTGCCCCCGACTATGTGCTTTGCCCTGAACATCGGCAAGAAGCCTTTATACACGCCTATCAACGTGCATTTCGTGCTATGTATCCTGACTTTGAGGCCAATCAAGATTACAGCCAGATCGTTAATCAACCCCAAGCGACGCGGCTAGAAGAAACACTCCAAGATGCGCTCGATAAGGGTGCGCGTCGCTGGTGTGCACTCGACCAGCAAACCATGCCAACTGCGGCAAAACGACGCTGGCCAACTCAGCTACTGACCCAAGTCACCGATGATATGCGGGTGATGCAAGAAGAGATTTTTGGCCCGCTCCTGCCTGTGGTTACCTATCAAGATATCTCTGAGGCATTGCGTTATATTCAGGCGCGCCCGCGACCGCTCGCTTTGTATTTGATGAGCAATGACGCTGAGATACGCGCGCAGGTCACCACGCAGCTTCACGCTGGCGGTATGGGGATTAATGAAACCTTGTTCCATGTCGCTGCCGAAGATGCGCCTTTTGGCGGCATTGGTGACTCTGGCATGGGGCATTACCACGGTATTGAAGGCTTTTATACCTTTAGCCACCGTAAAACCGTCCTCACCCGTGATAAATGGGACACCAGCTTTTTAGTCAAACCCCCGTACAACCGCTGGTACAAACGCTTAATGCGCTGGTGGTTAATGCGGTAATGACTCTTGATTGAATTGTGAATAAAGCCACAAAAGCTATCTAATGATGTTGCGCTTATTTTGATTCGAAACTACTAATTAAGTGATATCTTAATTAGCGAGGGTGGTCATGTCGTATCAAAATTCGAATCTAGAACGACGCCGATTTTTAAAACTACTGGCAGGCGCAGGCGCGATAAGCTTGATGCCGGCAAGCTTACCCTCACGCGCTCAGACGCGCGCCAAGGTCGTTATTGTCGGGAATGGCGCTGCCGGTATCTCGTTGGCTAATCGCCTTGTGCAACACCTTTCCGCTGATCAGATAGTATTAGTGGGTGCACGTAAGCGTCACCTGTATCAGCCTGGACAAACTTTGGTGGCATCTGGGTTATGGAAAGCATCTCAAGTCTTATCAACTACAGAGCAATGGCTGCCTCCCGGCATAACCTGGCATGAACAAAATGCCAGTGCGTTTTTACCTGAACAACAAAAAGTTGTACTTGAGAATGGAACGACGCTCAGCTATGACGTACTCGTTGTTGCCATGGGCACCCAACTTAATTACACCCACATTGAGGGAATGGATGAACGTCTTATCGGTCAGCATGGTATTGGTAGTGTTTATCCGGGGCCAGAAGGTGCACTGGCAACGGATACGGCGTTTAAACAGTTTATGAATAAAGGCGAGGGCAAAGCTATATTTACTCTTGCTGAAACTCCCATCAAGTGCGCAGGTGCGCCACTTAAAATGACCTTTACCTCTCTCGCCCGTCTTGAGCAAACTGGCCGGCGTCATGCATTTGATGTGAGCTTCGCCACGCCGTTTAAAGATCGATTGTTTTCGATTCCCGTTTATAACGACTTTGTCATGGCGCGCTTTGGTGACCAAGGGGTAGACATTGCTGATCAGAAAACGTTGATTGGCATCGATCCGACCAACAAAAAAGCACGCTTCTCACTCACCGCAACGGGAAAGACACTAGTCGAAGCGTATGATTATATCCACGTCGTGCCTCCAATGAGTGCGCCCGATGTGATCAAGCATAGTGATCTGGTTTGGAATCAAGGTCCTCATAAGGGCGAATGGATGGCGGCAGACCAATATACGCTACAACATCCCAATTTCCCCAATGTATTTGGCATTGGTGATGTGACCGGTATTCCGCTATCGAAAACGGCTGCAAGTGTAAAAAAACAAGTTCCCATCGTTGAGGCAAACCTCTTAAGTTATCTGAACGACAAGCCTTTAGAGGCTGAGTTCAATGGATATACCTCTTGCCCATTGATCACTGGGTTCGGCAAAGCGATTCTGGCTGAGTTCGGTTACGGTGGCAAATTACTCCCTTCTTTCCCGTTTATTAGTCCAACAGAAGAAACTTGGATGGCTTGGGTAATGAAAGAACAAATGTTGTTACCAGCCTATCAAGCGATGTTGGATGGAAAAATTTAATGGAGGCGGACATGACTCTTGACGCAATTTTTACCGTACTACTGTACTCAGCCGCTCCTTACTGGGGATGGTTATTATTTTTAGTGGGTTTGCCTGTAGTGTCGTTAGTGATTTTTCGTCGCTTTTCTTTGCGCAGCGCCAAGCGCGCTTTTGTGTTCAGTATTGTAGTCGGCCTTGTCTGTGCTCTATCAGCGCCACCGTTAACGGGCTCCTCACTTGCGATGCTTAATGGTGCCGCAGACTGGGTGATGTTAATCATGGTTGCGATAGGTACGACACTCTACACTATGCTCGTGGCTGCGATCGTTTTGAAGCCACAATCAACGTCGTTGTTCGACCAACGGGCATGATGATCGTATCGAGCGGTTCATCAACATATTGTGCAATTAAATCACTAAACTTTTCCGAAAAATTGATCTATATCTTTGGTTGTTACATAACTGTTAAAAGTGGTGCGAAGCAACCAAAGGAGCGACACAATGGCGTTTTCAGTACAACCCGATTCCATGTTGCCAGACATTGGCGATCATGAGCGCGCGATGGTTGAGCAAGAGGTAAAGCTCGCGGTCACCGATGCCAATGGCAAATCACTGGGGTATTTAGCGATGGTGCCAGATGCACAGCGCTTTATTACCTTAACCCAAGATAACGCAGAGGCGTTGAGTTTTATCAAAACCCCTTGCAGCGTCAATGCGGGTTATTATCAGTGGTCGTTTTTTTATGACGACATTGAGTATGGCCTGGACTGTTTAATTGAACCTGACAGAAACAAGTGTCGGCTATATGCCAATGATCATTCGGCAGCCGCGCCATCGTGGAAGCTTGTTGATGAAGGGGAGCGTGGCTCTTTGATGATGGCAGCCCCTATCTCAGCGATTGGGCCGGGCACGCGTATTGCTGTTACCTCTGATGAAGCCGACGTTCCGAATGTATTAGTTGGGGCGCTTGAAGGCGGCGTGTTGGTGCATGAGCAGCCAAGTTAATAGGTTGAACACCGAGTATCTTACCGGCCAGTGCTCTGTCACTGGCTTTTTTATGCCAATCAATCTCACTCTCTAACTGCATGTGTTAATTCACTTTCATTTTAGCTGTGAGCAGCATCAAAGAACTGTTCATCAATCATTTTTAGTAAAAAAGTGTTAAGTGCTCACAGATGGCCTACATAAACACTTTGTAAACAAAAAGTTAAAATTGATGCTGCTGATGCAATAGTAAATAATGCTGGTAGGTTGGATAAATAAAGCGATTTTCTCTGCGGAAAAAACTGCTGTTGATGCATAGCTTTATAAACGTGCTTGTTGTTATTTGTAGGCAATTAATTTTTGATACGTTTAACCATTGTAAGGAATACAATATGTTAAAGCATGTACTTAGCTGCTGTATTGCATCAGCATTAGTCGCTGCATCGCCTGCAGCGCTCGCAAAACAGGAAGAGGGTAAACAAGCGATCTCTCAGCAGCAAACGCTAGCGCCACTCGTTGTCGCGTCAGACAAGCAGGGGATTGAAGACCAATACATTGTGGTATTCAAACAACCGATGACGCTCAGCGACGATCCACAAGCGCTACAAACCTTCACTCTGCAGACCGTTTCAAGCATGGTCAACCAACACGCGGTTAAAGTTGAGAAAGTGTTTGATCGCTCGCTGAGTGGCTTTGTAGCCAAATTGACGCCAGAGCAACTGCGCGCGTTGCGTATGGACGAGCAAGTGGACTTTATCGAGCAAGATAAGACGATTTCCTTGGACCCGGTAATCACCCCAAACGCCAACCAGAGTAATCCAGTTTGGGGGTTGGATCGCATTGACCAACGTAACCTGCCTTTGGATAACAATTACAGTACCAGTTTTGATGGCACAGGTGTGACGGCGTACGTCATTGATACAGGTGTGACAACGTCACACGTAGAGTTTGGTGGTCGTGCTCGCTCTGGCTATGACTTTGTTGATAACGATAATGACGCGTCAGACTGTAACGGTCACGGCACCCATGTGGCCGGCACTATCGGTGGTAGCCAATATGGCGTCGCTAAAAATGTCGACATTGTTGGGGTGAGAGTGCTGAGCTGTAGTGGTTCGGGCTCAACGTCCGGTGTGATTGGCGGGGTTGATTGGGTGGCTGCCAATGCCAGTGGACCATCGGTGGCAAACATGAGCTTAGGTGGTGGTGTGTCTACAGCACTGGATCGTGCGGTTGCCAGTGCGGTGCAATCGGGTGTGAGCTTTATGCTGGCGGCTGGCAATTCCAATGCCGATGCGTGTAACAGCTCGCCGGCCCGTGAGCCAAGTGGCGTCACCGTGGGTTCAACAACAAGCAGCGATAGCCGCTCAAGTTTCTCCAACTGGGGCAGCTGTCTTGATGTATTTGCACCAGGCTCGCAAATCAAATCTGCCTGGTATGACGGTGGTTATCGCACCATCAGTGGCACGTCAATGGCGACACCTCATGTTGCCGGTGTTGCGGCCTTGTATTTACAAGAAAACAATAGCCTATCGCCAGCACAAGTCGAGAGCTTAATTAGCAACCGTGCTAGCGTAAATAAAATCAGTGATCCTCGTGGTTCGGTTAACAAACTGCTCTATAGCCAAGCGGATAGCAGTTGTGAGCCTGATTGTGACCCAACGCCAGGGCCAAAAAATGAGCTCAAAAATGGCCAGCCAGTCACGGGTATTGCTGGGGCACAAGGTACGCAGCGCTTCTTTTACGTTGATGTTGACGCGGGGCAGCGTCTAACGGTCAATATCAGCGGGGGCTCAGGCGATGCAGATTTGTACCTACGTTATGGGGCGAAACCAACTTTAAATAGCTGGGAATGCCGTCCATACAACTACGGCAATAGTGAAGTGTGTACGGTACAAAGCACACAAAACGGTCGCTATCACGTGATGCTTAATGGTTACACTGTTTTTAACGGTGTCAGCGTGACAGCGCGATACTAATGCACTGTCGCTAAGGCGGTCGCGTTATGACCGAAACCGTTTTATGACCCAAGATGACGATAAAGCGCGGCACAAAGCCGCGCTTTTTAGTGGTATTGGCGCAAGCAATCGTATAGCAAGTTGATAAAGCCCTTTCGATCGACGGCCATTGCCACCTCGGTATTGGTGAGATTGCCCGTGACGTGATAGCGGTCGACGACCGTCATTCCAGTGGTTAACGTCCCTTGTGTCTCGACACCCACCCATAGTGATTCACACTCGAAGAGCTCGGGCATCACCAGCCACGCGATGGTGCAGGGATCGTGCAGCGGTGAGCCGTCTAAGCGCCACTTGGGATCGCGGTGATAGCGCATAAAGAAATCAAGCCAACCCGCAACTGTCTGTGCCACGGGATTATCGATGCCACGGATGGAAGCCACATCTTCATCTTTGACTAACGCTTGGTGGGTAACATCTAATCCAAACATGGTGATTGGGATCCCAGCGCGAAACACGCGATCAGCGGCTTCTGGGTCGACATAAATATTAAACTCGGCTGCTGGTGTCCAATTGCCCAAGGTCACACCGCCTCCCATCAGCACAATCTGCTTAATCCGGTTGGTTAAATCCGGGTAGGCGGCCAGGAGTAAAGCCACGTTGGTTAAAGGGCCAGTCGCGACCAAGGTAATAGGCTGGTCAGCGTCTTGAAGTACACTGGCCATTAGGTTAACGGCATTATCAGGATGGGCGTCCATCGTGGGCTCTGGCAGCGCAGGACCATCCAAGCCCGACTCACCGTGAACATTATCAGCAATAATGAGCTCACGGGTGAGTGGTTTATGTGCGCCACCCGCGATAGGGATGTGTGTTTGTTGCAACAAAGTCAAAATGCGTCTGGCGTTGTAAAGGGTTTTATCTGGGGTTTGATTTCCGGCACTGGTGGTGACTGCTTTGATATCAAGCTGGGGGAGTGCACAAGCCATCACCAGTGCAATGGCATCGTCATGGCCGGGATCGCAGTCGATAATAATGGGTTCACGCATAAGCTGGCCTATCGCGGAGTTGGAGAACACGTCGGTCAGCACAGGATAAACGCCTTGCCACTTGCAGCGTGTGATCGTCCTCGCTAATTGCTCACGCGAGCGAAATGTAACAGGTGAATAATTTATCATCAAAAACTGAGAGATGAGTTGTTACACATTGTCAACATGTTGCGAACGAAAATGTGGTTGTTGCATTATTTTGCAAACAATTCAATCAATCTGTCTTTGCTTGATAATTTGGAGGTTTATGTTGTCAATTTAGGGTATTAATAGAGTTATAAACTGCTTTTTAGATTTTAACCTAGATTATGTGACAAGTATTTAACAAAACAATTAGGACATATATCTATTACATTTATGTGATACTTTAAGTTGAACTCGCTACTATGCAACCGCACAAAATATTATAACTAAGAGAGTTTGACGTGAACCAGACTATAGATATCTCCTCAAAAAGTGTATCGCACCGCTGGACCCAACATGATACCCATTGGGCACTCAGCTTGTTCGGTACAGCGGTGGGGGCCGGGATCCTGTTCCTTCCCATTAATCTCGGGATGGGGGGCTTTTGGCCACTCATGATTATGGCCGTACTGGCGTTTCCGATGACGTTTATGGCTCACCGAGGCTTAGCGCGCTTTGTGTTGTCGTCTCGCCACAAAGATGCCGATTTCACCGATGTGGTTGCCGAACACTTCGGCAGCCATGCAGGCCGTTTGATCTCCGTGCTGTATTTTCTTTCTATTTTCCCCATTTTGTTGATATATGGCGTTGGGCTGACTAATACAGTTGATAGCTTTTTGGTTAATCAACTCGGGTGGGCGTCGCCAAACCGTGTCATGCTGTCTGGTGTGCTAGTCGCAGGTATGATTGCGATCATGATGGGGGGCGAGCGCCTGATGCTGCGTGCATTTGCGGCGATGGTTTATCCGCTGGTTGCTATCTTGGCGTTTTTGTCTTTTTACCTAATACCATCATGGCAAGCACCGAACCTCGCTATGCCCGGGATGGGAGAACTGGGCATGAATCTATGGCTCGCCGTGCCAGTAGTGATTTTCTCGTTCAGCCATGCGGCGGCGATTTCTAGCTTTGCCAACATTCAGCGCCGTCACTATGGTGATGATGCCCAAGGCAAGTCAGAGCAAATTCTTAAACGCGCGGGCGTGATGTTAGTTGCCTTTGTACTCCTGTTTGTTTTCTCGTGCGTGTTGACGCTCACCCCGGCACAAATGGCGGAAGCGAAGGCGCAAAATGTGTCTGTGCTCTCATACCTTGCTAATGTCACCCAAAATCCATTTATTGGCACCTTAGGGCCTTTGGTCGCCTTTATTGCTATCACATCATCGTTCTTGGGGCATTTCCTCGGTGCACGCGAAAGTCTGAACGGCCTGGTCACCAAACATAGCAAACTCACTTATAAAAAGGCCGATAAGCTCGGCGTGGTGGTGATGTTTTTTGCTATTTGGTGGTGTGCGGTGATTAACCCCAGCATCCTCGATATGATGGGCGCATTGTCTGGGCCTGTGATTGCGATGATCTTATTTATTATGCCAACGGTTGCGGCCTACAAAGTCAAAGCGCTGTCGCAGTATCGCGGCAAAGCGGGTACTTACTTTATCTTTGTGACAGGTATGCTGGCGATTTCAGCGTTGCTTTATAACCTGATGGGTTAAGTAAACAATATCATCTTGCATGAAAGCGCCCTCGCGGCGCTTTTTTGTATGTTGCAATGTCGTAAGCCCGCTCTCACTGGCTTATCTCGTGCAAAACGGCGCAGTTCTTACCCTGCTTTTTAGCTTGATACATGGCTTTATCGGCATCAACAATTTCACTGTGAGGCATACCATTTGGGTAGTAAGCCACGCCCAAACTCACTGTGACGGGCATAGATGGATGATTAAATAGTGCAAGGCTTTGTCTTGATATCTCGTTGCACAGCAGTTTGCCTTGCGCCACGGCACGCTCAGCGGTAGAAAAATACTGCAGCACGGCAAACTCCTCTCCCCCGATCCTTGCCACCACGGCGTCATTGGGTAATAGACTCCGCGCTGTTTGAGCGACAAAGCAAAGCACTTCGTCGCCATGTGCGTGGCCGAACCCATCGTTAAAGGCTTTGAAGTCATCAATATCGAACACCATCAGGGTTATTCCCTTGACTTCGCGCATTTGGCTATATAGGCACTGATAGAAATAACGTCGGTTGTGAAGATGAGTGAGAGAGTCAGTAATCGCTTGCGCTTGCAGTAAGTCATTGGCTGCTTGCAGCGCATGCGTCTTCTGTTTAACCGTTCTTTTCAGTAAAAAGATATAGCTGATGCCCACTATCACACCAAAGGCGATTAGCGTTGGTAACAAATACGCGGGATAGACGGTCTCGACATCGTAATATACCCAGCGATTTAATAGCCGCCGCTTGGTTTCATCGTCGAGCCAAGCAAATTTATTATCAACTTGATTGAGTAATGCCGTCTTCCCTTTCGCAAAACCGGCATATAACATTTCTGTATAGAGGTGCCTGACGGGTATAAACAAATTTTGGTTAGTGGTGGTATAAAGGTGATAATTGGCGACTTGCAGATCGGCGACGAATGCTTGGATGTCTGCAGATAACGCTGCATCAAGCATGGCTTGGTTATTCGGGAAGAGCTGTAGCGTTACGTCTGGAAATTCGGTTCTCATAAACTCTTCTTCGTACCCGCCTTGCACAACACCGACTGCGTGGTCGGTGTCGCCCGCTAACACATAATCTGCCGATACGCCCGTGAGAGTTTGGCTGAAGAACACTTGCGTATCGATGCTAAAAAGTGGGGTGCCGAAATCCATAAACGCTAACCGTTCTGGTGAGCGAAGTAAGCCTGCGTGAACATCGGCTTGACCGCTTCGCACAGCATCAATCGATTGTTGCCAATCAGTTAGCACAAATTCAATTTGATAGCCGTTACGTTTGCCAAATTCTTTCCAAAAATCAATTAGGATCCCTTTTGGCTCTTGATTGCGGTCAAGATAGGAAAATGGTCGCCAAGCATGCGAGTTCGCCACTTTTAAAACAGGGCTTTGTGGCTTGGACTGTTGGTTTTGCTCAGCGTCAACACTCAGCGTGATGGTCAAGAGGACGCCAATGCTCAGAACCACAACGATGATACGAGTCACCACATATAACACCCCAGAATGCCGCATAAACAACCCTTGAATCTGGCAATGGCTAGAAATGATGGCGCGCAATGCATGCGACCATTACTACCAGTATATGAACAAAACATTGGCAGCTGGGGATAAATGTCACTTTTTCCGCAAAACTGAGAGGGTAGTGCGTTCGTGATGATACACCCGATTGTGGCAATGCCAGCGGCATGAGGTGGCGCTCCGAGCGTTGCTAAGCTGGATGCGCCACATTGTTATCCGTTATTGTTTGGCACCGTGCTCAGCGAGCACGCGAGCGTTGACCGTTTGAAACGGATACGACGCAAGTGCGCCAAAACCGGGTATTGTCTTCGCCTTGATTTTGGTATGAAGCGGTGAAGACAGCCCGAGTAAAAAACGTGTCGTTGCCGCGTGACTTGGCGTTGCATCGCAAGCGGCGGCGAAGTGCTGGCACCATGATGATAATGCCTGCACATCGATCGCGGGTAATTCAGGGCGTGGGGGTAGCTGAGCAATATGTCCTTGGCATACCGAACAATGGCCACAAGTGGTTGGGGCCGCGTGATCGCCAAAGTAGTCGGCAAGGCGCTGGCTAATACAGGTTGAAGAGGCCAATAAAGCCAGTAATTGGTTGATGCGGGCCAGTTCGCTCTCTTCCTTTTTAGCAAAAAGGTTATGTAATTGTTCAGCCTGCACTTGAACATCAATCTCATGGGGACTGACCGAAAAGACTTGCGTGGCCTGTTGGGTGGCAAGTGATATCCAACCTTGCTCGTGAAAATAGTCCAGTGCCGCTAACGCGCGCTTTCTCTCTGCCCCAAAGCGTTGCCACAGTTGTTGGAAATCCATCTTGTACCAGGTTTTAGCTTTGACCGCGCACGTAAATAGTTGGGCGACAAATTCGCGCCGCTCACCCTGAAATTTAGCCGTAATGGTTTCTGGTGACTCAACGCATTGGAACTTCACATCGGCAAAATAACTGTATTGGCTGGTGATTACACCGGCCATTTCTAAATAAACCAGCAAGGTTTTAAGCGGCAAAAGCCGTATATTATACGTCCGTGACAGACTGTTTAGCATGACTTCCCATTGTTGACCGGCTTGTTTTATTTCTTCCAGTAGCCCCTGGATCGCCGTTTTGTCTGGCGTATCGCCGTAGATAAAATTTTCCAGTACATTCAGGCTCGATTGGTTGGCGAGCACAGTGCACGTTGCCTGGTGGCCATCTCGTCCCGCGCGGCCAATCTCTTGGCTATAGTTCTCGATCGATTTAGGCAAATCAAAATGGATGACACGCCGGATATCAGCCTTGTCGACCCCCATACCAAAGGCGATGGTCGCGACAATACATGGTGATCGGCCCGCCATAAAGGCTTCTTGTATTGATACACGCGTATCGTGACTCATACCGGCATGGTAAGCCGTCGCGGGGATATGCTGGGTTTGTAGCCACTGGGCGACATCCTCGGCGGTTTGCTGCTGGGTGACATAAATGACAGTTGGTAAGTGGGGAGCAGGCTGCAACTGCTCAACCAGCGCTTGCCGTTTTTGATCCTCTTCCACGGCGACCACATTCAGGTAAAGGTTGGAGCGATAAAACCCGGTTAATGTCGTGTTACTTGCTGGGATCGCGAATTTTTTTTGCATGTCCTCGACAACCGCGGGTGTTGCAGTAGCGGTGAGAAGCAATACCTGAGGAATATTTAATTGCTGTCGATAAGCGGGGAGTTTGAGGTAATCGGGGCGAAAATTATGTCCCCACTCAGAGATACAATGTGCTTCATCTATGACCAATAAAGAGATGGGGATAGGGGCAATAAATTGGCGAAAGCGTTCGTTGTTTAACCGCTCGACCGAAATCATCAGGACTTTGATATCACCGCAGCGGATTTGCTCCATCACTTGTTTAGTTTGCTCGGGAGTCTGTGTGGAATCAATGGTAGCGGCGGCAATACCTTTACGGCGCATAAATGCGATTTGATCATGCATTAATGCTAGCAAAGGTGAAATCACTAGGGTTAAGTGGGGCAGTTGCGTGGCTGGTAGTTGATAGCACAATGACTTACCCGCACCGGTAGGAAAAATCGCACAGGCCGACTCCCCTTGCATTATCTGAGAAATCACCGACTCTTGTCCTGCACGAAATGATGAAAACCCAAAAACGTGCTCAAGTGCCTTGGTCAACATACCGCCTCTCCCCGTTTTTAACCCAGCGTCTTTTATAAATCGAGAAGAGACGGTATCGGTGACGCGTTGACGTTGCAAGCACAAGCGATGACGAGTGCGAGCGACTCCAGCATCTTTTTCAAGCGGAAAAGATGTCCTTGCTTGAGGTGACAACCATTACAACGCCTTAACTAATGCTGCGATGTGATCCCAGTTGCGCGCGTCAATCAACTTGGCAGGGACCATCCAAGTGCCACCACATGCAAGCACCGAAGGCAATGCGAGATAATCGCTTACGTTCGCCTCACTCACGCCGCCGGTTGGCATGAAACTCACGGGATACACGGCAGATAATGCTTTTAACATCGCAATGCCGCCTGAAGCTTCGGCAGGAAAAAACTTCAATGTATCCAGCCCCAGTTCCATGGCTTGTTCGACTAAGCTGGGGTTGTTGATCCCGGGGATGATAGGAATGCCGCATTGCTGGCAATGTTTCACTGTGGTTGGGTTAAGCCCAGGGCTGACAATAAAATCGGCGCCTGCGTCAATCGCAGCGTCGACTTGGGTTGCAGTGAGTACCGTGCCGGCACCAATCAGCATATCGGGATAGGCATCGCGCATGAGACGAATAGCACGGGCGGCCGCGTCAGTGCGAAAGGTAATTTCAGCGCACGGTAGGCCGTTATCGACCAAGGTTTTTGCTAGCGGCACAGCATCATCCGCATTATTAATCGCAATCACTGGCACGATGCGAATTGCCTTAAGGCGTTGATTCAGTTCAGTCATGGGGGTTCCCTTACAGTAAAACGCTTAATAGCGCTACGATAACAAACGCAATGGTCCCGAGCAGGGTTTCCATCACAGTCCAAGTTTTAAGTGTGGTTTTTTCATCCATTTCGAGTAGGCGCGATACCAACCAAAAGCCCGAGTCGTTGAAATGCGATAAAACGGTCGCCCCACCAGCAATCGCGATGACAATAAAGCATACATCCAGTTGGGATAAACCCACAGTATGCGATACGGTGGGCGCGATAAGTGCGGCCGTGGTGGTGAGAGCAACGGTGGCAGAGCCTTGTGCAACGCGCAAGCAGGTAGCAATAACAAATGCGGCCAATATTATCGGCATGCCCGTGTCTGACAGCATGGTGGCGAGTGCTTGACCGATACCGCTCGCGCGCAAGACGCCACCAAACATGCCGCCCGCGCCAGTGACCAAAATCACTGCACAAATTGGCGCTAACGAATCGGTACACAGTTTTTCCATTTTACTTTTGCCCAGTTTTTGGCCAAAGACCAACAAGCAAGTTAATAGGGTGATCAGCAGTGCGACCGGGGTTTTACCTAGCATACGCAAGAAGCCGACCCATTGATGTTCGCCATTGACCATGCCAGCCACACTGAGTGCGTTCAGACCCGTATCGAGGAAAATGAGCAGTACAGGGAGCAGTAAAATCATCAACACAGTTGAAAAGGCAGGGTAATCCTTTTTGTTTTTAAACATGACTTCAGTGTTTAAAAAAGCCTTTGCGAGCGGAATGTTGAATCTCTTGCCTGCATACAGTCCGAATAAGTAGCTACCCAAATACCAAGTAGGAAACGAAACCAGAAGCCCAACGACTAAGAGCAAGCCCATGTCTGCGCCGAGTAAATCTGAGGCTGCAACGGGACCGGGATGAGGGGGGACAAAGGTATGCATAACTGCAAACGCCCCCGCGACCGGCAAGGCGTATTTTATCGGTGAGCCACCCAAGCGTTTTGCGACGCTAAACATGATGGGCATCATTACAATCAGCCCCGCGTCGAAAAAGATAGGAAAGCCAAAGAGCAAAGAAGCAATACCGAGTGCTAACGGGGCACGCGCTTCGCCAAACCGAGCGATCAGCGTATCGGCCAAGACATTCGCTCCGCCGGTGACTTCGAGAATTTTGCCTATCATGGCACCCAGCCCGACGAGTAAGGCAACTGATGCGAGGGTATTGCCAAACCCTGTCATCATGGTTGGCACCACGTTATCGATCGGGATTCCGGTGGTGAGTGCAGTGGCCAAGCTGACCAACGTCAGCGATGCAAAAGCATGTACCTTAAGCTTCATTATTAGTAGTAATAACAACGCGATAGCGCCCAGTGCTATCAAGAGCAGGGTCGTTGGCTCAGGGCTTTGTGCGAGTAGTTCCATGGCTCACCTCTTCCGACTAAGATGTTTTGTGTCAAACGTCACAAAGTTAAAAGTTACCGGTAACATGTTACCGGTAACCACACTAAGATAAAGACAATTATTAAATGCATGACCAAAAATGAGATCTGGTTAAAATCTCGCTAAGGAGTTGGTATGGCAATTGGTAGTGTGATTGTGATGGGCGTGAGTGGTTCTGGAAAAAGTACGCTAGGCGTGAAATTGGCACAGCGCTTAGACGCCAAGTTTATCGATGGTGATGATTTACACCCACGCGCAAATATCGAGAAAATGGCATTGGGACAGCCTCTCAATGATAGAGATCGAGAGCCTTGGCTCGAACGGCTCCGTGATGTCGCGTTTAGTTTGGAGCAAAAAAACGAATTCGGTGTCATCGTTTGCTCTGCGCTTCGACGTCAATATCGAGATAGGCTTCGTGAGGGAAATAAGAGCGTCACTTTTCTTTTTCTAGATGGTAGCTATGAGTTAATTCTTGAACGTATGCGAGCGCGTAAAGGCCACTTCATGAGAACCGAAATGCTTGACAGTCAATTTGCCGCTTTAGAAAAACCGACGGGGATTGAATCAGACGTGATTTCTGTTGATATCAACCGAGACATCGAATCCTTAACAAAATACGCAGCGTGTCTCATTACTCGTCAGCAAGAGGTGGCTTGATGGTGCACTCTAACGTTGAAGCGGTGACTAAAGAGCTACGCCAACGCAGCAAGTCTGCGCGCACCGCGTTTTTACGCCAAAATCAGAGACAAGCCGATATGGGAAAGACGCGTGCAAGCTTGTCTTGTGGCAATATCGCACATGCGGTGGCCGCATCGTGCCAGCAAGATAAACAGCACATGCTGGATATGACCACCGCCAATGTGGCAATTATCAGCGCTTATAACGATATGCTTAGCGCGCATGCGCCCTATGCTGACTATCCCGATCAGATCAAAGCTGCTCTGCAGCCTTTGGGCCATACGGCGCAAGTGGCAGGCTGTGTGCCCGCGATGTGTGATGGGGTGACGCAAGGTCAGCCGGGGATGGAGATGTCGTTGTTTTCACGTGATGTGATTGCGCAGGCGACTGCGATATCGTTAAGCCATAATGTCTACGATGCCACACTGTTGCTTGGCGTATGCGATAAAATTGCACCGGGGCAACTGATGGGCGCGCTTGCCTATGCGCACTTACCGACTTTATTTGTGCCCTCTGGCCCGATGTCCACAGGTACAACCAACGAGGAAAAAGTGGCGGTACGTCAAGCGTATGCAGCCGGTGACGTCGGTAAAGAGGCATTATTTGCGATGGAATGTCAGGCCTATCACAGTCCGGGGACCTGCACCTTCTACGGCACGGCTAACACCAATCAACTGGTGCTTGAAGCTATGGGGTTAATCCTCCCCGGCGCCGCGTTTGTCGCTCCGAACTCGGCGTTGCGCCACGCGTTGACTTGTTATGCGGCGACAGCGTTAGCATCCCAGTGTGCGGGAAGTGCGACTTACCGACCACTCTGCGATGTGGTGACGGAAAAAAGCGTCATCAATGGTGTGGTCGCGTTGCTGGCTTCAGGCGGCAGCACCAACCATACCATCCATTTGGTGGCCATGGCGCGAGCAGCAGGGATCATCCTGACGTGGGAAGATATTGATACATTGTCCCATGTGGTTCCGTTATTGACTCGAATGTATCCTAACGGCCCGGCTGATATTAATGCTTTTGAAGCCGCTGGAGGCGTCCCAACGTTGATGGTGCACTTACATGCGCTTGGGTTATTACATGACGATACCTTACCTGCCGTCGGCCAATTTAGCGATCAATTGACCACACCACGATTAGACCAGGGGCAGCTTGTTTGGGAACCTGCCGCACCATCAACTGACACAGGGGTTATAGCGGCTTCCGGCTCGCATTTCAGCTCAACCAGTGGATTACGCATGCTCTCTGGCAATATGGGCAACGCGGTGATCAAAGTCTCCGCGGTGGCTCCCGCACATCGCGTGGTTTGCGCGCCTGCGCGAGTGTTTGACTGTCAGCACCAGGTTGAGCAGGCCTATCAAGGAGGGGAGTTCAACCAAGACGTGGTTGTGGTGGTACGTTTCAATGGCCCAGCCGCTAATGGCATGCCAGAGCTTCATAAACTCATGCCTATTCTTGGTAATGTGCAAAAGATGGGATATCAGGTTGCTCTAGTGACAGATGGACGGTTATCGGGGGCGTCAGGTAAGGTTCCTGCCGCTTTGCACGTCTGTCCAGAAGCCATGCATGGCGGTGCGCTGGCCGTTATTAAAGATGGCGATCTGATCACATTGGATGCCAATGCTGGCGTATTGACCTGTCATGCTGACTTATCCCTGCGTCCTGTGACAGAACCGCCCCAAGCGACCAATACATGGGGACGTGATTTGTTTGCTGCGGCGCGTCAGCAGGTGTCACGCGCTGATGAGGGGGCGACGTATTTATTTCCTTCACCGCGTGCATAAGCCATAGTGTGTCATCGCACGGTGTATTTCGTTGATGCGTTATGTCACATAAATGGGCTAATACTTGGCGAGATCATGAGGGCAGCACACTACCGGTTGTGATACAGCAAGCGAGATGATGGTTTCGTAAACGCCTGGACTTAGCCGTGGAATGTGAGGCGCTAAGGGGCGACCTTTCCACGCAGGGCTTTAGTTTGGCTCTTACGTTTTTTAGCATCCACGCGGCGTCGTTGTGAGGCCTTGGTAGGTTTGGTGGGTTTACGTTTTTTCTGCTCTACCATCGCGCCTTTGATCAACGCCTGTAAGCGCTCTAGCGCGTCTTCTCGGTTTAGCTCTTGGGTGCGGTAGTTTTGCGCTTTTATGACTACGACGCCCTCTTTGGAGATGCGCGAATCAGACAGAGCCATTAATCGGGCTTTGTACGCATCAGGCAGTGACGAGGCTTGGATGTCAAAGCGCAGATGAATGGCGCTCGATACTTTGTTGACGTTTTGCCCGCCTTTCCCTGCGGCGCGGATGGCCGTGAGCTCAATCTCATTGTCGGGAATTGCCACCTTATTCGATAGAGTGAGCATTCAACCTCTCATGCATGAAGAAAGGGCGCAGTGTACACAGACTAAGGCCTGCGGCGCAAATAGACCGGCAGGCCAGAGTGGCTGAATCTGCGCGTTAGGGGAGATCAAACACCAGTGCTTGGCTGGTTTCGTTGCCCTTATTGCTAAAGGTTACGTGATGGATATCTTCAATCTTTGCGCCATCGCCTGGAGCCAGAGATGTCGTTTCAACGTCGAGCGGGCCCGCGACTTGATGTACATAGGCATGGCGTCCTGCCTCCAAAGGCAAGGTAACCGATTCACTGGGCGGTAGAATCAGCTGTAGCAAACGCGCATCTTGTTTGATGCGTAAGGTGCCATTTTCTCCGGTTGGGGTCGCGATGACGGTAAAGCCAGCCTGCTTACCAAAATCTTTTTGCTGATAACCCGGCTCCCCGCCTTGCTCATTGGGCTCAATCCAAATTTGTAGAAAGCGCAAGGCTTGGGTTGATGAGGCATTATACTCGCTATGATAAATACCGCGCCCAGCCGACATCAGTTGGAACTCGCCAGCCGGTAGGGTTTGTCGGTTGCCTTGACTGTCTTTGTGCTCTATTTCCCCTTCCAGCACCAGACTGATGATTTCCATATCACGGTGTCCGTGGGTATCAAAGCCTGCGGCGGGCGAGACGATATCATCATTGATCACACGCAGTGCAGAGAAACCCATATGATGAGGATCGTAATAGCTACCAAATGAAAAAGTATGGCGGCTTTGTAGCCAGCCAAAGTTGGCCTGACCGCGATCGCTGGCATGACGGACGGTAATCATAATGCTTCTCCTCACTGATTCGATGTTGAACAGCGGTGACGCTGAACAATAGCTGCAGTGTAGAAACAAAAACGCCGTGCGAACACGGCGTATGATTGAGCATCTTGTTCTAAAAAATAGAACGACAATGAGGACAATGGTAAGCGATGAAGCTAGAAATAAAAGTAGTTAGTAATATGGCCACTCATCTCTTCGCTCTCCCAATGCTGATAGCGTGCTTTACTGCGGATAGACCAATCCGAAGTAACACGCCAGTTCCATGTCATATCCACTTGTGAATGTGACAGCGAATCACGATTAAGTAGGGGGAGAGATTGGGCTTGTAAACCGAGGCGGTGGTCATCAGCAAGCTGCCAAAGCAAGCCAGATTCAATCCCTGTTGCAATATTTAGCTGGTCATCACTGGCATCGCCATGTGAGAGTGCCGTGGACCACAGAGCGTAAGCATGGAGACCATCGGCCTCGCCCCAAGACTGACCGATGCCGCCTTGCGCAAACCAACGACTGGATGGCTCTCGCGCAGTAGGTAGGCGATCAAAGCCCGCGCGGATATTCCACGACAGGCTAGAAAAAACCGGCTTTTTCGGGGCGATTGTCATGGCATCGATCAGATAGAGCTTATCTATCTGTGTCTTGCCGTCTTCATCATGACTCATTGCCACATCGACAAAACTGATTTGTGCGCCGGGGACAAAGCCATCTTGAGGATCCAGTAAATCATGATAAGCCGCGCGCCATTCGAGTGTTAACGCATCTGGGCGATGCTTTGATGCCCTTGCGCCAATTCCTACGCGTGTAGAGCCGTGTCCTTTGTCCGGTGCGACACTGGTATTAGCGACGGGTTCAAATGGAGAGACGGCGCTAACTTGGCTCCGTAATGCAAGTAGCTTAGTGAGACGCTGTGCATAAGGGTCTCTAGGCAGCCCTTGATCATAGAAATCAAAATTGAGCCATTCGTACGCAAATTCATAAATAGCTGCCAGCTGCTCCGCACTATATTGTTTGTGGTCAGGAAAATCGCCATTTTTGGCTTTTTGTGCTGCTTCAAACACGATTGGAGACGTCTGCTGCGACATGTTTAACAACCGGGTGCCAAATGACGCCCGGAAGTTGGGCGTTTCAATCAAATCATTATTGGCGAGCGTTTTAACCGTATCTGAAGGAATCGCTTGAAAAGGAAAGTCACTGACTAATCGCAGCTCTTCGCGGGCCAGCTGTAGCAAGGCAAGTAGTTGGTATGAGCAGTTTTCATCGAGAAAGTAGTAATCGAATGTTGCGCGCTGCATTTCCCATAAGTGCAGGAGTACCCGGTTAACCTCTTGTTCGGAGAGGTTAAGGGCATACTCCCAAATATCGCGAGACTCAATGTCATTGTACTCTCGTACCTTACGGTAATAAGGCATGACGGTAAACTGTCCCGGATAGGCGCCAAACAGGCCTTTTGCGGCATACAAAGCAGCGTTATCACTTTCGTTTGGCTCGGCAGCAAAGTTGACGGCGAAGGCGACTAATTCTTTGTTTCTGGTCTGATCCTTGGCATCAATGCGTAGCAGGGTATGGCCGAACATGGATGACGGGTTATTCATAAATGCTGTCGGGAACACCAGCGTCATGGCTTCAGGATCAAGCACCTTTTTCCAGCGTTCAAGTTCGGGACAATCGAGTGTGGCAGTGCGCCCTGCTTGAGATTCGAGCCACGTATATCGTGCAGGATAACGGCACCGTGTAGCTTGTGCCACAGCAGTGTCGGCATGATAAAGCGCGTCAATGGTCGCCTTGAGCTCTTGTTTTGGCTCCGTTTTTCCGTGAGGAGAAAGGAAGAAGGTTTGAGAATCGATCGTACTCTCATAACCAGAAAATGTTTGAGGTAAATAGTGGCCAAGTTTAAGCCAATACGCGTGCTTAGCTAAATTAGGAATATCAAAGTCACTTTTCTCGGCAAAAGTAGGCGCGCTAAACAAACAGAGAATAATGAGACTAATAGGGGACGATAGAGAGGAGAAAGCGTTGAGAAGTCTCATATCAGTACAACGAGTTATATATGAAAACATGAAAGTGCCCGAGTAGGGCACTTTCGTACTCTATCCTAACCAAGCTGGAGAGGATGTTATTAGCGTTACATCACTTAGATTTTATACGCTGCAAGCTGCTCATTTTGAGCCACAACCGTGTTTAGGTTGGTAAGTACTTCCTGTGAAGTTACTTGCTCTGAGGTCACGATTGACGCAAAGTTTTGCTTTGCAACATCGTTAAATGCGGCTTTGTCTGCATCTTTGATGCCCCATACTTCAGAAAGCGTTGCCAAGGTTTCACCTTCACCACGTGCGATATCACGAGCTAGATTGTCCATATTTCCGTCGATGAACATAGCCAGTTTCTGCTGTGAATCAATGGTGCCTGTACCGTCACAGCCCAGAGTACCAAAGGTGATACCAAAGGTTTGGTTACCTGAAGTACCGTTAGTGGTGGCGCCGAGAACTTTGTAAACTTTGCCTTGTTGGCCATCAAATACCATTGTACCCAGACCACAACCGATATCAGAGTCTGCCATTGCAGCGCCTGATAGAGGAAGAGTTGCAAGAGCAGCGATTGCAATTAGTTTTTTCATGGTAATCCTTTTGATTAAAAATGTTGGCATTCGGCGTTTCTTCCCCATCTTTTTCTCAACTGTGAGAATATTAGACAGAGCGATGCCAAAAACTTGGTCTGACGATTCTATTGACTGTTTTGTATAATTTCAACTACACCCTATTAAACTTGGGGTTAGTCACCCAAAAACAGAAAATGAAAGCTACAAGGCCTTGTGTGGCCCAAAGCACTCATAGTGGAACTGTTCGTCAGGAACGCCAAGTTCGCGAAGTTGCGCTTGGATATGGCGCATAAAGCCAACTGGGCCGCAGAGATATACCTGCACCGTGGCGGGACTGAACGTATCGCTAACCGCAGTGAGATCCATCCATCCAGTATGATCAAAGTCTTGTCCAAGCGTATCTGCGGGTTGAGGTTGGTTATACCAAACGTGCGTCTGAATATGCGCGTGCTGACACGCAAGAGTGCGAACAGGATGATTGAAAGCATGCAGTTTGCTGTTCTCGGTAGCATGCAGCCAAGTGACGGGCGCGTCATGTTCAGTCAGGCTTTCTAGCATCGCCAACATTGGCGTTATGCCCACCCCGCCAGAAATTAATACCACGGGCGTATTCGGATCCACGTTCAGTTTGAGATCGCCCGCCGGTGGGGTGAGCATCACAGTACCACCAACGGCTAACTCATCATGTAAGTAATTAGAGACCTGACCTTGTGGCTCCCGTTTCACCGAGATCTGATAATGCTGGCCGTTCGGCGCGTGTGACAAACTGTATTGGCGAATTTCTTGGTGTTCAAAGCCAGAATGATTGACCACGATGCCAATGTATTGCCCGGCCGTAAAAGGCGCGACGGGCTGACCGTCTTGAGGGGCAAATACAAAACTGGTGACCTGCTCACTTTCAGGACGTTTTTCAATCAAAGTAAATGCTCGCTGCCCTTGCCAGCCACCAATTTGGGCGTGGCTATCTTCATAAAGCTGCCGCTCTTTGGCGATAAATACATCCGCGAGCACTTGATAGGCCTCAGCCCATGCATCAAGCACGGCTTGTCCCGGTGAAAGTAGTTCATCAATGGTAGCCAATAAATGCTGACCGACAATTGGATAGTGCTCGGCTTGGACTAGCAAGCTAGTATGTTTGTGAGCAATTTTCTCTACCGCACCCAGTAAAGCGGGCAAGTTGTCGATGTTCTGTGCATAGGCACAGATTGCGTTAAACAGTGCTTCCCGCTGATCGCCATTTTGCTGGTGGCGCAGATTAAAAATGTCTTTTAGTTCAGGGTGATGGTGGAATAGCCTTTGGTAAAAGTGGCTTGTCAGCTTCGGGCCAGTTTCGGCGAGTACAGGAGCAGTTGATTTCACAATATCAATGGTTTGTTGGCTTAACATCAGCGTTTCTCTAAACATGTATATTTAATGCATGTTTTAAGTTGTATCTCAAATATATCTTTTGATCAATAGAAGACTTACAATTTGGCGGGGCAGCAAGAGGCGCACATGCAACTAACCAGCTTTACAGATTACGGACTTCGCACCTTGATTTTTCTGGCGTCCTTGCCAGAGGGTGAGCTCACCAACATTACCGAGGTGACACGCTTGTTTGGTGTGTCGCGCAATCATATGGTGAAAGTCATCAACCGTTTAGGGCAGTTGGGGTATATTCAAACGGTGCGCGGGAAGAACGGGGGGATTCGTCTACTGCAAGCGCCGACCGCGATTACGGTGGGGCAAGTGGTGCGCGATCTTGAACCGTTGGAGCTCGTCAATTGCTCGGTTGAGTTTTGTCATATCACCCCAGCGTGCCGTTTAAAAGAGCGTTTAGCGAAAGCCAAGCAAGCCTTTTTAGAGGAGTTAGATGCATGCACCATCGATGCGCTTATCAACGACAATCGCGAGTTAATGATACTGCTCACTCGCCCCTAAATGTGCAAGGACAGCACTAAGTAGAGCTTATGGCTAATTCCGCTTTAACGCGCGCCGCCTCGACGCCATCTGCTTCAAGTCGCAACAGTAAAAATCTGACGGTTCTGTGGGAGCTGATTGCGTTTATTCGCCCTTACCGCTGGCAAGTGAGCGCGGCATTGCTGGCCTTAGTGTTTACCGCGTCATTGACGCTCTCGGTCGGACACGGCGTTCGCCTTTTGATCGACCAAGGCTTTGCACAGCAATCACTGGTTGAGCTGGGGAATGCGGTAAAGTTTATTTTGCTGATCACGGTATTGATCGCGATCGGTACCTTTTTCCGGTTCTATCTGGTGTCATCGGTGGGTGAACGGGTCAGTGCCGATATTCGCCAAGCGGTGTTTGATCATGTGATTAGCCTACATCCGAGCTATTTTGAAACCCACGGCAGTGGCGAAATCATGTCGCGGATCACCACAGATACCAGCTTGCTGCAAAACATCATCGGCTCCTCCTTCTCCATGGCGATGCGCAGTGCACTGATGTGTGTGGGCGCCATCATCATGCTGTTTGCCACCAATATTAAACTGACCTTGATTGTGCTCGCCTCCGTACCTTTTATTTTGGTGCCAATACTTATCTATGGTCGTCGTGTGCGGGCGTTATCGCGGCAAAGCCAAGATTCGATGGCGGATGTAGGCAGCTATGCCGGTGAAGCCATCACAAACATTAAAACCGTGCAAAGCTTCGCGGTAGAAGATCACGCCAAAGCCGCATTTGGTCAAGAGGTGGAGCGTGCCTATCAGATCGGACGCGAACGCGTCAAACAACGAGCCATTCTTATTTCCGGCGTGATCGTGATTGTGTTCAGCGCCATTACTGGCATGTTGTGGGTTGGCGGTCGCGATGTGATTCAAGGTACCATGTCAGCAGGGGACCTGGGCGCGTTTGTGTTTTTCGCCATCATGGTTGCCTCTTCGATGGCTACCTTGTCGGAAGTGATGGGGGAGTTGCAGCGCGCGGCAGGCGCGACGGAGCGCTTGGTGGAACTGTTGCACGTGCAAAGCCATATTCGAACTCCCGCCACCTCGCCGAGTGTCGATGCCCAATCATTAAGCAATGATATTCGCTTTGAAGCGGTACATTTTCATTATCCCACGCGTCCCCATCAAGCAGCGATTGATGCGTTGAACCTTGTGATTCGGCCCGGTGAAGTCGTCGCCTTAGTCGGACCGTCGGGGGCGGGAAAAACCACCGTATTTGAATTACTGCAACGCTTTTATGATCCGCAGTCAGGTGCGATTAGGCTGGGCGGGCAAGATATTCGTCGCTTATCCCCGCAAGCGTTGCGCCAACAAATGGCACTGGTGCCACAACAACCCGCTCTGTTTAGTGATGATGTAATAGGCAATATTCGCTACGGCAGGCCAGGCGCCAGTGAGCACGCCGTCAAAGAGGCGGCAATTCAAGCGCACGCCGATGAGTTTATTCAGCAATTACCGGACGGCTACAACAGCTTTTTGGGTGAGCGAGGCGTGCGGCTTTCGGGTGGGCAACGGCAGCGA
Organism: Salinivibrio sp. IB868; assembly: GCF_001995655.1. Classification (NCBI taxonomy): domain Bacteria; kingdom Pseudomonadati; phylum Pseudomonadota; class Gammaproteobacteria; order Vibrionales; family Vibrionaceae; genus Salinivibrio; species Salinivibrio sp. IB868. The sequence continues at coordinate 129,613 of NZ_MUEW01000004.1, read as the reverse complement.
GTCGCGATTGCCCGTGCGATTCTCAAGGACCCACGAATTTTATTGCTCGATGAAGCCACCAGCGCCCTTGATAGCGAAAGTGAGCATGCGGTTCAGCGAGGCTTGGCGGCTTTAATGCGGGATCGCACTACCTTGATTATCGCTCACCGCTTATCGACCATTCAGCATGCTGACCGCATTGTCGTGATGGATCAAGGCAAGCTTATTGATGTAGGCAGCCATACCGACCTGCTGGCGCGCTGCCCTCTGTATCAACGCTTGGTAAAACGGCAGTTTAGCCATGTCTCAAATAGCTAAGCGTTGTTTTCCAATTCTTTGATTTGTTGGTCAATCTTTTCTGCTTCTTCGGTGAGCAGTGAATAACCACGGATGTCGCCGTTGCGCTGCGCCTGAAAGGCTTGTTGCTGCTTAGCTTCGTACTGCTTTTTAAGCTTTTTAACCGGATTCGGCTTTAAAAATGAGAGCATGTCGTGTCCTTTGTTGATAACTGACATGCTCCATTACGGTGTAAGGGTGGGCTTGGATGATAAGCGGCCTTTGTTTAGCGGCTCAAAGTGAGTGCGCGATAAAACCTTGTGCAGGAATGTCAGCGATTAATCATTAAAAAAGTCATCAATGATCGCTTGGTACTCTCCGGTGGCTTTCATGTCTGCTAACGCTTGATCAAATTGGTCACGTAGGGCTGATAATTCTTGCGCTTTAGAAAAGGCAATGTAACTAGGGGTGTCTTCGATAGGATGGGGATTGATCTCGACAACATCCTTCATATCGAGCTGGTTAACCAGGGCGCGTGCGCCAAAATGGTTGCTGAGCCACAAGCGTGCTCGGCCACTTTCCAACATCCGAAGGCACTGTGGTGCGCGAGTCAGGCGGAAAACCTGATCGAATTGATTTTGCGCCAAGGCAGCATCCATCCGGCTGCCGTAACTGACTTGGTTGATCACACAGACGGAGTAAGCGCCAAAATTGAACGATTGAATCGCATCTTCAGAGAGACTGACATCGGGGCGATGAACAAAGCGGATCCCTTGTTGAAATAAAACCTGCTGAGAGTAATCGAGAAACGCTTCGCGCTCAGGTGTTTTGAAAATAGTGAATATGCCATCTGCTAAGCCAGTTCGGACTTGATAGAGTGCTCGCGCCCATGGCAGTACTTCAATTTCTACCTCATAACCGAGCTTGGCAAAAGTTTGGCGGACAACTCGTACCGCCACACCGTCGAGGGCACCATCGGCGGTTTGAATGTAAGGCGGGTATTCGAGCGTGACTAAACGCACAGTTGGCGCAGCCGCATGGACCAAGCCGGTCATTCCCAACAGCAGTATCAACAACAGCACGCGTACAACAGGGCGTCGACATGAACTCAGCAAGGCTTAATCACTCTCAGTGAAAAGGTTTATTGCCTTAAGTTTAGCCAGCAAGCAGTAAGACGGGAGAAAATTTCGCTAAGACTGGCTGTTGCGAAGAACGACATTAGCCGACAAAACGGGGCAATAAAAAAGGCGAACCGAGCGGCTCGCCTTTCGTTTATCAAGTTAGTTTTTAACTTGGTTATCTGTGACTAGTGGATTACTCATCCATATAGTTTTCAATGCTAGGGCAAGAACAAATCAAGTTACGGTCGCCGTAGACATTATCGACACGGTTGACTGATGGCCAGTATTTGCTTGCCTTGTTATGGGCGGATGGGAAGCAAGCCAGCTCACGGGAATAGGCGTGAGACCACTCGTCTGCCATCAGATCCGCTTGGGTGTGAGGCGCATTGACCAATGGGTTGTCTTCCAGCGTCCACTCACCGTCTTGCACCTTGGCAATTTCCTCGCGGATGGCAATCATGGCATCACAGAAGCGATCCAACTCTTCTTGGCTTTCACTTTCGGTCGGTTCAACCATCAGAGTACCCGCGACCGGGAATGACATGGTCGGCGCGTGGAAGCCATAATCCATCAAGCGTTTGGCGATGTCTTCTTCGCTGATGCCGGATGCCTCTTTGAGTGGGCGAATGTCGATAATACATTCGTGCGCAATGCGTCCGTTTTTACCGCGATAAAGCACGGGGTAGTAGGGACGCAAACGCTCCATCACATAGTTGGCACTGAGAATCGCTAACTCGGTCGCGCGCGTTAGGCCTTGTTCACCCATCATGGCAATGTACGCCCATGAAATAGGAAGAATCGAGGCACTGCCCATTGGTGCGGCCGACACGGCAAATTCATCACCTTGCTCCACATGACCGGGAAGGAAAGGCGCAAGGTGCGATTTTACCCCAATTGGCCCCATGCCCGGTCCGCCACCACCGTGGGGAATACAGAAGGTTTTGTGCAGGTTGAGGTGCGAAACGTCTGAGCCAATGTAGCCCGGTGTGGTCAGCCCCACTTGCGCATTCATGTTGGCGCCATCCAAGTAAACTTGGCCGCCAGCCTCGTGTACCAGCTCGCACACTTGCTGCACGGTTTCTTCGTACACACCATGTGTCGATGGATAGGTGATCATAATGCATGAGAGCGCATCGCGGTGTTTATCGATCTTGGCTTTCAGATCGTCAATGTCGATGTTGCCGTCATCATCACAGCCAACTACGACCACTTTCATCGAAACCATGGCCGCGGAGGCAGGGTTAGTGCCGTGCGCGGAGCTTGGGATCAAGCACACGTTGCGGTGACTGTCGCCACGGCTTTCATGGTAGCGCTGAATCGCGATTAAGCCCGCATACTCCCCTTGCGCACCTGAGTTCGGCTGCATGGAGATCTCATCGTAGCCGGTGATTTCACACAGCATGTCACGCAGTGATTTACCCAGTGTTTGATAGCCTTTGGCTTGCGCCAGCGGCACAAACGGGTGCAGGGCACCAAACTCTGGCCAGGTGACGGGGATCATCTCGGCCGCGGCATTCAGCTTCATGGTACAGCTGCCCAATGGGATCATACCGTGGGTAAGGGAGAAGTCTTTGTTTTCCAACGCCTTCATATACCGCATCAGCTTGGTTTCACTGTGATAGCGGTTAAAGACGGGGTGCGTTAGGTATGCACTGGTGCGGCGGCATGCGGCAGGGATCGCGGCAAATTCATTGGCTTCAATATCGCTCGCCACGCTTTCTGCATTGCCTTGACCGGTGAGCGCGGTAAGCAATTGGTTGACTTCTGCCAGCGTGCTCGCTTCATCGAAACTCACGCCCAGTTGGCCATCCAATTGACGCAGGTTAAAACCGGCGTCCTGCGCTTGTTGATACAAGGCGTCGGTTTGCTCGCCTGTGTTGAGTGTGACGGTATCAAAGAAGCTGTCGTGAGTAAGGCTCAATCCCGCCGCTTGTACCGATTTGGCGAACAGCGCGGTGAGATGATGTACTCGGCGGGCAATTTTCCTTAGCCCTTCAGGGCCGTGATACACCGCGTAAAAAGCGGCCATGTTAGCCAGCAGTGCTTGGGCGGTACAAATATTGGAGGTCGCTTTTTCACGGCGAATGTGTTGCTCGCGCGTTTGCATCGCCATGCGCAGGGCTTGGTTGCCTTTGCTATCGACCGATACGCCAATCACGCGGCCGGGCATGGTGCGCTTGAGCTTGTCGCGTGTCGCCATGAAGGCGGCGTGTGGGCCACCGTAACCCATGGGCACGCCAAAGCGTTGTGCCGACCCAATCACTACATCCGCGCCCATTTCACCCGGTGCTTTGAGCACAGTGAGTGAAAGCAGATCGGTGGCGACGGCGACCAAGGTCTTCTTGCTTTGCGCTTCCGCGATAAGCGCGCTGAGATCGTGCACTTCACCGGTGGTGCCCGGGTACTGGAGCAGGGCGCCAAATACATCGTGCTGGTTCAGTTTGTCGGTGTCATCAACAACGATGTCATAGCCGAGGAAGTTGGCGCGCGTTTTAATCACGTCCAGCGTTTGTGGGTGCACATCGCTGGCAACAAAAAAGGCGTTGCCTTTGTGCTTGCCGCCACGCTTACACAGCGTCATGGCTTCCGCGGCTGCGGTAGCTTCGTCGAGCAGTGACGCGTTAGCCAAATCCATCCCCGTTAGGTCCATCACCATCTGCTGGAAGTTCAGCAACGATTCGAGTCGGCCTTGTGAGATCTCGGGCTGATAAGGGGTATAAGCCGTGTACCAACCCGGGTTTTCTAGCACATTGCGTAAAATAGGCGGTGGGGTATGCGTGTGGTAGTAGCCTTGACCGATCAGGCTGCGCTTAATGGTATTTTGCGCGGCAATGTCACTTAGCTCAGCCAGCATCTGGGTTTCGCTTTTAGGAGCGCTGAGGTTAAGAGGCTGTGGCAAGCGGATATCGGCAGGGACAGTTTCTTCAATCACATGCTCGAGGCTGGTGGCATTGATCGCCGCCAGCATCGCGCTTTGTTGCTGAGTATCTGGGCCGTTGTGGCGAGCGATAAAGTCATTATCGGCCACCAGGCTATCGAGTAAACGAGTATGCGTCATGATAGTCGTCCTGAATTAGTCGTCGATGGCGGCGGTGTATGCGTCCGCGTCCATTAGATGATCCAAGTTGGTGTCGTCAGCGAGTTTAATTTTGGCAATCCAGCCTCCTTCAAAGGGCGCCTCGTTAACTAGCTCTGGGCTATCTTCAAGATCCTCATTGACGGCAATGACTTCGCCATCGACCGGGGCATAGATATCAGACGCTGCTTTCACCGACTCCACCAATGAGAAGCCTTCACCTTTTTCAGTACTGTCGCCAACCTCGGGCAGATCGACAAACACGACATCGCCCAGCAGGCCTTGGGCATGATCGGTGATCCCCATGGTCACCGTGCCATCGCCGTTGTCTTTGACCCACTCATGGCTTTCAGAAAACTTTAGTGTCGCGTCCATTTGTTACTCTCCTGCGTTTAATGCGAGCTGCTCAGTCGTTGAGCGATTTACAATGTAAAGTGAGGCGGTTTGTGGATAACGATACCGCCTCCTGTGTCTTAATAACGTACGTGTCAATGGTATTGGCTTAGTCGTTGCAAGACTGTTTATGGCTTCGCGCCGCCATTTATTGGCGATATAGCGGGAAGCGCGCGCACAGCTGTTGCACCTCTTTACGAATGCGTGCCTCGATATCGCCATTGCCCTCGGGTGCTTCGACTAAGGCATCCAGCACATCACCAATCCATTCTCCGATTTGGCGGAACTCCTCAGTGCCGAAGCCACGGCTAGTGCCGGCCGGTGTGCCAAGACGAACGCCTGAAGTGATCATGGGTTTTTCGGTATCGAAAGGGATGCCGTTCTTGTTACAGGTGATCCCAGCGCGCTCGAGCGCCTGCTCCGCTTGGTTGCCTTTTAGGCCTTTGGGGCGTAGGTCAACGAGCATCAAGTGGGTATCGGTGCCGCCGGTGACAATGTCACAGCCACGTGTTTGTAGTACTTCGGCCAAGACTTTGGCGTTAGCAACTACTTGATCAATGTACAATTTAAACTCAGGCTCTAGCGCCTCACCAAATGCGACGGCTTTAGCCGCAATCACGTGCATCAATGGACCGCCTTGTAGGCCGGGGAACACTGCCGAATTGATCTTTTTGTTGATGTCTTCGTGGTTGGTCAGGATCATGCCACCGCGCGGGCCACGCAGCGTTTTGTGGGTGGTGGTAGTGACCACATGCGCATGCGGCAATGGCGAGGGATGGGCGCCAGTGGCAACCAAGCCAGCGATATGCGCCATATCAACCATCAAATAGGCACCCACTTCATCGGCAATCGCGCGGAAACGGGCAAAATCAATCGGACGCGGGATCGCGCTGCCTCCGGCGATGATCATCTTCGGTTGATGTTCACGAGCCAGCACCGCGACTTCATCGTAATCAATTTCTAGGCTGTCTTTGCTCACGCCGTATTGCACAGCATTAAACCATTTACCGGATAGAGCAGGGCGCGCGCCGTGAGTGAGGTGGCCGCCAGCATCGAGTGACATACCTAAAATGGTGTCACCGGGTTGCAGTAGCGCCAGCATGACGGCGCCGTTGGCTTGTGCGCCCGAATGTGGCTGTACGTTGACATACTCACAGCTAAACAGCTGTTTGGCGCGGGCTTGGGCGATGGCTTCAACTTCATCAACGTGCTCGCAGCCGCCATAGTAGCGACGTCCCGGATAGCCTTCGGCGTACTTATTGGTTAAGCAGGTGCCTTGTGCTTGCATCACGGCTTGCGAGACGATGTTCTCCGAGGCGATCAGTTCGATTTGTTGTTGCTGACGTTTGTGTTCGGCCTGCACTGCCGACATCACAGCGCCATCGGATTCCGATAAGTTAGTGGAGAAAAACTGCTCCAATTCTACATTCGGGTAGCTCGGTTTCATTGCGCTTTCCTTGTTGGCGATGGTGGCTAACAGGCCACGACGTTAATCGGGATCACATTGGTGGCGAGGCCACCCTGTGAGGTTTCTTTATATTTACTCATCATGTCGAGCCCAGTCTCATGCATGGTTTTGATCACGCTATCAAGCGAGACGTGGTGCTCGCCGTCGCCACCCATGGCTAATCGGGTAGCGTTAATGGCTTTGACGGCGCCCATGGTATTGCGTTCTATACAGGGAACTTGCACCAAGCCATCGATGGGATCACAAGTGAGACCTAGGTTATGTTCCATACCAATCTCTGCGGCGTTTTCAATTTGTTGATTACTCGCTCCCATCGCCGCTGCTAAGCCGCCAGCTGCCATGGAGCACGCCACGCCAATTTCTCCCTGACAACCAACCTCTGCGGCCGAAATAGAGGCATTGGTCTTGTACAAAGAGCCAATAGCCGCAGAGGTGGCCATAAAGGTACGGATCCCGTCTGGGTTATTGGGCGACACAAATTTGTCGTAATACGCAAGCACGGCAGGGATCACGCCTGCCGCACCATTGGTTGGGGCGGTGACCACACGACCACCGGCGGCATTCTCTTCGTTGACCGCCATGGCAAATAGGTTGACCCAATCATTGGTATCTGTGGGTAAGCCATGGGCTTGTTTATCGTGAATGGCGTCGTACATGCCTTTGGCACGTCGCTTAATGTTTAAACCACCCGGCAACACGCCACCTTGTTTAATACCTCTATCGATGCACTCACGCATCACTTGCCAGATATGATCCAGTCCCTGGTTAACCGTGTCCCGTGTGGCGCCACTATCGTGATATCGCGCGCGTGCCACTTCGTTAGTAAACATCAGCTCACTGATGGTCATGCCCGTTTTTGCACATTGGTCAAGCAACTCCGCCGCACTATTAAACGGGTGAGGAGGGACAAAATCTGTTGCCAATGCATCGGTTTCGCCTTCTTCTACCACAAAGCCGCCGCCGACAGAAAAATAGGTCTTGCTGGCCAAACAGTTACCGGCTTTATCGTATGCACTGACTGTCATCCCGTTGGGGTGCTCGGGCAGTACTTGTTCATAGTGAAAGGCAATATTTGCCTGCCAATTGAATGGGATGTAGTGGCGTCCAGCAAAGGGGAGTTCGCCGCCGTTTTTGACCAGCTTGGTCATGGTATCGATTTCATCTGACTCTATGGTCGCGGGCATTTCGCCCATCAATCCCATCACACAGGCGACATCGGTGGCATGGCCTTTCCCGGTGAGCGCCAGTGAGCCGTATAAGTCCACTTTGACACGCTCGATGTCGGTCACTGAGAGCGTTTGTGCCGCGTATTGCGTAAAGCGTGCACAGGCCACCATCGGGCCTACGGTGTGGGAGCTTGAAGGCCCAACACCAACTTTGAACAGGTCAAACATGCTGTGACTCATGGCCTGTCTCCTCAATCAGTAAGGTACGTTTTTGTCATTATTCATGCTGTCCTACATCGAAGATGTCGACATTGCTTCACGTTGCACTCAACAGTCGCGATCGATGAATACGCGCACTGTTTATTTAAACATTTTGTTAACGTACCTAAGCGTTCACTTTTCCGCAAAATAAATTTCCAATAAGAAACCTATGTTGTGATCCTAGAGACAAAACCTTCCCTTTTGATACTATTGCACAGCCACGCAAACGATTGCCTTTTTATCTTAAGCGAGGGTAAATTGCAAATCAATGTCGGTGAATGCTCGGAGGGGACTCGTCGTTCATTGAATCATGGGTAAATAATAAAGTGTGTAATACTTTGTTTTTACGATAAATAGAGTGAGAGGGCTCAGTTTGGGGTGAGCGTGATAGGTTGCCTGCTTTCACCAATTCGCTGGTTACGTCACGTTTATGGTACCGGTATTTTCCGATAGGAAACTTTTTTGTTAAAAGTGTTAAAGCGTCAAACATAGCGGGACAACCGATAGAGGCGAAAGCAGGTGACAACAGACCAATCAACACAGGATGTGTATCCGTCGATGCAGGTTGAACGATCGCAACGTGAGGGTGAAACGCGCGAGCCCATTGCGCCATTGCGGCTGGGCCCGCGCTTAAAAGCAGTCAGGGTAAGACTTGGGCTTACGCTTGAAGAGGCAAGCCAACGGACTGGGTTGGCTCGCTCGACATTGTCCAAAATTGAAAATGAGCAGATATCCCCAACCTTCCAAGCGATGCAGAAGCTCGCGCACGGCTTGGATATCGATATTCCGCAACTGTTTGCGCCGCCAAAAAAACGGCAAGCAACAGGCCGGCGAGACGTGACGCTAGCGGGTCAGGGAAAAGCGCACCCTACCGGTACCTACGAACATGAGCTGTTGGCTACGCAGCTTAGCAACAAAAAAATGATGCCATTTAAATCGCGGGTCAGAGCGCGCGCGTTTGAAGACTATAGCGACTGGATCCGCCATGACGGCGAAGAATTTTTATTGGTGCTGGAAGGTAGCATCCAATTTTTTTCCGAATTTTACGAAGCGATCATCCTCAATGAGGGCGACAGTGTGTATTACGACGCTACCATGGGGCACATGTTGGCCTCTGTCAGTGATGCCGATGCACTGATCTTATGGGTGACCGCTTCCTAACCAACGACACAAATACATCGCTTAACGTGGGCAAGAGGCCCGCCGGCGCAATATGGAGTGAACAATGGCAGAGTTACTGACGACCCCGTTACACGGCTTGCATCTTGATATGGGCGCAAAAATGGTTCCATTCGCTGGTTATGATATGCCAGTGCAATATACGTTGGGCGTGCGCAAAGAGCACCTCCATTGTCGTGAGCATGCGGGCTTGTTTGATGTGTCCCACATGGGACAAATTCGTCTTCATGGCACGGATGCGGCGAAAGCATTAGAGGGATTAGTCCCGGTTGATGTACTGGATTTACCAGAAGGAAAGCAGCGCTATGCACTGTTCACTAACGAGCAAGGTGGCATTTTAGATGATCTGATGATTGCCAACTTAGGCGATCACCTTTTCTTAGTCGTGAATGCCGCCTGCAAAGCGCAGGATATTCAGCACCTGCGCGATAACTTGACAGGAGATGTGTCGGTCGAGGTCCTAGAAGATCGTGCTTTGCTGGCTCTACAAGGCCCCAAAGCGGCGCAAGTACTAGCGACATTCAACCCGAAGGTTAATGACATGGTGTTCATGGACATTCAACCTGTTGAGATCAATGGCATTCACTGTGTGGTGAGTCGTTCCGGTTACACTGGCGAAGACGGGTTTGAAATTTCTGTACCGGCTGAACATGCAGCATCACTCGCCAAAGCGCTGTTAGCTCACGACGAGGTAGAATGGATTGGGCTCGGCGCTCGTGACTCACTGCGCCTTGAGTGTGGCCTTTGCCTGTATGGGCACGATCTGGACACCACCACGACGCCAGTTGAAGCAACCTTGATCTGGGCAATCAGTAAAGTGCGTCGCGCCGATGGTGAGCGTGCGGGTGGCTTCCCAGGTGAGGCGAAAATCCTTGAACAAATTGCTAACAAAGCGGTGAGCCGCAAGCGCATTGGGCTGGTGGGCCAAAGCAAAGCCCCTGTCCGTGAAGGCAGCAAGCTGTTTGATGCAGACGATAATGAAATCGGCGTGGTGACCAGCGGCACCTTTGGCCCCACCAAAGGGATGCCCGTGGCGATGGGTTATCTCCCGCCTGAGTTTATTGCCCCCGGCACCGAGGTCTACGCGGAAGTGCGTGGCAAAAAACTGCCCATGACGGTCGAAAAAATGCCTTTTGTGCCGCAGCGGTATTATCGCGGGTAAATCAATATTACTGATTAAGATGGCACAGTTTACGCACTAAAAGTGATTAATTAGCGTGTGGTGTGCCATCGTCTTGGTAACGAGTTTATATCGCGATAGTTGCGAGCTGTTCCTAACTCACATAACTCTCATGGCTAAATTGCTGGCTGAGTTTGCCTATGTTAGCGTTCTAAAAACATGGGACGTGGACACGGTTTGTGGATAACGAAAAGCCTTATTTTTCCTATTGGGGAAAGGCCAGTGCTGATATAGGATGTGGGGATGCGTATCACCAGCTGGCCTATCATTGTTTGGATGTAGCGGCGGTTAGCTATCACCTCCTTCACGAACAACGACCGCTAACAAAAGCCATTGCGGAATTTCTTGAGCTCTCTCCAGAACAGCTACGAACCCTATGGTGTCTCACGATATCGCTTCATGACTTAGGCAAGTATGCGTCCGCATTTCAGGAACTGAACCTCAGTGTTTCCGCTGACTTACTCAACCCTCGAAGTAAGAAAGAATATGACGGGCGAGAATATCGACATGACAGGCTAGGCTATTATTTCTGGCAGCAGCATGAGACTGAGATAGTTCAAGCGATTTGTGGTCAGTCGGTCACTTCAATGGATGATGAAATAGCCGTCTATGAGACAGTTGACGTGCTGGCGCAATGTGTATTGGGACATCATGGTCAGCCAATCAATCGGCAAATGCCGCCATGGATTAAGTCTTTTACAGAAGTGCGTAACCATGATGCGGTGATAGCATTTATTGCCGATGTGAGTGAACTGTTTCAGCCGCAAATTAATATTGAGATATTGTCGTCTGCTGATTGGCGAACGCGACTTGAACAAGTGAGCTGGCAGCTAGCTGGACTGGCTGTGCTAGCGGATTGGATGGGTTCAGATACTCACTTTTTTCCCTATGTTTCTCAGTCTCAGCCGCTTGAACAGTATTGGCACTGTGCGTTGGCGTGTGCCGAACAAGCGCTGGGCCATACCGACTTATCTCGCACACCGACAGTAACACCTTTTAGTGCCTTTTCCGATATCTTCCCTTTTTCCCCAACACCTTTGCAGGCTTGGGCTACGTCGGTAGAAATCAACGATCAACCGCAGCTATTTATCTTAGAAGATATGACGGGGGCAGGGAAGACTGAAGCCGCGCTCACACTCACACATCGATTAATGGCTGCTGGTGCGGCCGATGGTTTTTATTTTGGCTTGCCGACCATGGCGACATCTAATGCCATGTTTGATCGAGTCGCCGATCACTATACGCAAATGGTGAAACTTGGTGAGGGGGAGCAAGCCAGTATTACGCTGGCACACGGTGCCCGAGATATGAATGACCGATTTCGAGAGATGGTGCACACCACAGGTACGGTAGATAGCAATTATCACCAGCGTGATGCAACCGTAACGGCACAATGTAATGCTTGGCTTGCGGATTCGCGCAAAAAAGCGTTATTAGCACCTGTCGGTGTGGGTACCATTGATCAAGCGTTGCTCGCTGTTCTGCCTCGACGACATCAATCTTTGCGCTTGCTGGGATTGAACCGAAAAGTCCTGATTTTTGACGAAATCCACGCCGCGGATGAATATATGCTCGCCTTACTGGAAAGCTTATTATCACTGCATTTGCATCAGGGTGGCTCGGTTATATTGCTAACTGCAACTTTGTCACAGAAGCAGCGGCAACGCCTGTGTCAGGTCTGGCAGCAAGCGGCCGGTTTGACACCTATCGTTCCGGTTAAGGAGCATTTCCCCTTAGCGACCCACGTGGCGATCGATAAAATGCCTGCATTGAAAGAAATCACTATTTCTCGGCAAGCCAAACAAAAACGTGCGGTCGCGGTGGATATGCTCACTCAGTTTGATGACTGTCTCGCGATGGTGTTGACCGCGGTCGCTAGAGGGCAATGCGTGGTTTGGATCAGGAATACTGTGGATGATGCACGCGAAGCGTATGAAACGTTACTGAGTCGGCTTGAACAACCAGACAGGTGTCATTTATTTCATAGCCGATTTGTTCTCGCCGATAGAAAAAATATTGAGAAAACCGTCCTCGATAATTTTGGTAAAAGTAGTTCGCAATCAGAGCGCCAAGGTCGTGTCTTAATTGCGACTCAAGTTTTCCAAGAGAGCTTAGATGCTGACGCGGATGTAATGATATCCGATCTTTGTCCGATTGATGACTTGATTCAACGCGCGGGACGTTTGCACCGTCATACAAGAAACAAACAAGGTGCCTATGTGACGCAAGGTGACGACGAACGCAATCCTCCCGTTCTCTATGTTCATGCTCCCTCGTGGGAAGACGAGCCGAAAGCCGACTGGCTAAGTCGTCACTTTCAATCCACGCAATTTGTTTATCGCTCACCTGGACGACTTTGGTTGGGGCTTAGAAAACTACGCCAATTAGGTGAAATCCGTATGCCAACCCATGCCCGCGAATTGGTTGAAGCCGTTTACAGTGATGAAGCACTGGCACAAATTCCAGCTGCGCTTCAACCTATGGAAGAAGAATATTTGGGGAAAACATACAGTATTGGCGCGAAAGCACAGTCTCAATGCATTGATTGGCAATATGGGTATTGTGATCGCAGTGCAGACTATTGGTTTGATGACGAAACAGACATTAGTACCCGCTACAACGACATAGAAACCGTGGATGTGTTGCTGGTCAACGAGCAAGCAGGTGAGCTTGTGCCAATAGCAAAAGACAATCGATTTTCAGTGGCGCTGAGCACGGTCAAGCTGTCAAAAAGAAAGTATGCCGAACAACTTGCGCCTTTACCCGATCGGCTTGAACCTGCGTTGATGAAGTTGATCGAGCAACACCCTCATCTGAAATATATGAAAATCTGGTTGCCCGAAAACGATTCTCGTTTTGCTTATAGCGAGGAAAAAGGATTTTACGAGCGGCCACAGGAGGCGACATGAATTTAATTCAAGACCCATGGTTGGATTATATCCATCGTAATGGCGATATTAAGAAACGGCCGATCAGTGCAATATGTGATCCCGACGTCGTAGATTTCTCACTACCAAGAGCAGATTTTTATGGCGCGGCGTATCAGTTTGCTATTGGCTTATTACAAACCGCGTTTGCGCCAAAAGATTTGTCACAATGGCACCATTACTTTAAAACGCCACCGGCCGATGTTGTTTTGGAAGAAGCTTTTAATCAGGTCAGTCACGCCTTTAATGTGGTTGGAGAAGGTCCCTTATTTATGCAGGATTTTGACTCCCTCGAGGATGCGCCATCGACCACGGTCTCAGGGCTATTGATAGAAGCGCCTGGCGCAAACGGCATAAAGAACAATACCGATCATTTTATCAAGCGGGGTATTGGCCAAGTGTTGTCCCTCGACATGGCAGCATTGGCTTTGTTTACTATGCAAATCAATGCGCCTGCTGGTGGGTCTGGACATCGTGTCGGTTTGCGTGGTGGCGGACCGCTAACAACGTTAGTGATGCCAGTAACAAGCGAGGCCAGTCTGTGGGAAAAGCTTTGGCTTAATATTATTAATAAAGATTTTTGGCGGTATCCACCGCCCAATTTTACAGATGGTTCCGTTTTCCCGTGGCTTGCTCCTACGCAGACAAGTGAGAAAAAGGGCAGTGAAGTTTATGCCAATGCTGTTCATCCGTTACATGTTTATTGGGCGATGCCAAGACGTATCCGCCTAGAAGTTGAACATCGTGACGCAGAGTGTCAATTACTAGGTCAACAGGTTGAGCAAGTCGTTAACTATTACCGGATGCAAAACTATGGGGCCAATTATGATGGAGAATGGTCTCATCCTCTAACACCATATCGGTTTAACCCCAAAAAGCCTGAAGAACCCCCTTTTTCGGTTAAAGCGCAACCTGGCGGTATCACCTATAAAATTTGGGACACGTTAACACTACGTAGTGACGTCCAAGGCTATAAATGTGCAAAAGTGATTTCTCACTATTACGCTCTAAGTCAAAGGCACGGAAAGTTATTAGGTTACAGTCCACGTCTCAAAGCTTTCGGTTATGACATGGATAATATGAAAGCGAGAGGATGGTATAACAGCGAATTGCCTTTATTTGCTTTTAGCGAAGAGCAGCAAGAGGATGTGCTAACAGCAGTAAACACACTGCAAGATTTATCGGTCAAAAGTCTTAAGCAGCTACGCGACCAAATTAAAAATGCGTGGTTTGATCGTCCAAAGGATGCGAAAGGCGATACATCTTTTATCGATCTCGCGTTCTGGCAGAAGACGGAGTCTGCTTTTTTTACTGCCGTGTCGCAGTTGATTGAAAATATAGAGCAAGAAGACGAGAGCTTAACCCCGGAACAAGCAAAAAAATGGCTCAACACATTACGCGCTGTATGTTTCGACTTATTTGATGGTTATGCCATGACTGAGCTGGGTAATGCGAGGAATATGGCGAGACGGATTAAAGCGAGACAGACTCTAAGCTGGTGGCTATTTAACAGTAAAGATATAAAAGCATTTATTCGTGAACACGATATTGCGATTGATAAGGAGATCGCCTAATGGATAGTACACTACAACATAGTGTTTTACGCTGGTGGCAAAGTATGTACTTATCACCGAATGAATTATACAAAAAAGGTATCACGCCAGCCCCAAACGCACAAAAAGCACAGCTAAAACGTTGTCGAGATCTTGACGCCGTTATGCTGACCCCGGGGTTTCGTGCCTTATGGCAAAGCTTGCCTGCTCCTATAACGGAGCATGCCACATCAAGTGACATGGAATGCTGGGCAGCTATTGCTGGTGCGCTAGTACATGTGAAGCATGATAGCGCACACAATCTGGCGACGGCGGCGGGGAGCAAAGCACAAAGTGATAAATCGAGAGTGAGTGAGCTGCGCTTTGCACAACTGCAAGATACCAAGACACCGGATGAATTTCTGCGCCGTTTAAGAAGGATCCTGCATCAGCTTGATCACAGTGTTTTGGTTTCATCTTTGGCGAGAGATATCTATCAATGGTTTGAGGAACACAGCCAATTTTATCCTCGTCAAGCAGATAAACGCATCACTGTTCAATGGGCAATGGACTATTACCGCGCAGCGGGAACTAAATAGAAAAAAGGAAAAGAGAATGAGCCAATTTATTCAACTACACCTACTGACTTCTTATGCGCCTTCTAACCTGAACCGTGACGATTTAGGTCGGCCCAAAACCGCAAAAATGGGCGGATTTGAGCGCTTGCGTGTGAGCTCGCAAAGTTTAAAACGCCATTGGCGGACATCAGAAGTCTTTGAAACGGCCTTGGCAGGTAAAATTGGGATTCGGACCAAACGTTTCGGCCGACAGTTATACAGTGAGCTTATCGAACAAGGTGTGACCGAAAAACCCGCCAAAGCATGGGCGGCAGAGATAGCAGGGGTTTTTGGTCAAATCAAGAAAGATCAACTAGATATCGAGCAACTTGTTCATATTAGCCCAGAAGAGCAAGATGCAGCACGCTCTTTGATCGCGATATTGGCAGAAGAAAATCGTGCGCCAAAAAAAGAAGAACTGGACTTATTAAAGGCAGATCATGCAGCAGCCGACATCGCCTTATTTGGCCGTATGCTAGCCTCTTCGCCATCGTTTAATGTGGAGGCCGCCTGCCAAGTTGCGCATGCATTGAGTGTTCATAGCGTGGTTGTGGAAGATGATTATTTTACCGCTGTGGATGATTTGAACAACAAAGAGGAAGATGCGGGCTCTGCTCACCTTGGTGAAGCGGGTTTTGCGGCCGCTTTATTCTATTCCTATATCTGCATCAACAAAACGCAGTTGATTGACAACTTACAGGGCGATGAGGCACTTGCTAATAGCGCGATCAAAGCCCTGACGGAAGCGGCGGTGAAAGTGGCGCCTTCAGGTAAACAAAATAGCTTTGCTTCACGTGCTTACGCGAGTTTTGTTTTAGCCGAGAAAGGCGAACACCAACCAAGACAATTGTCGGTAGCGTTTCTTAAACCTGTAAACGATCCCGATCAAGGTCAAGCGGCCGTAGCGGCGCTCAACGATCAAGTACAAAAATTCGATCAAGTATATGGTGAGTGTGCAGATAGCCGTTATGCATTAAATGTCTTTGAGGGTAGCGGCTCGTTTGATGAACTACTCAACTTCGTTACAGAATAAGTGGGAGTCAAGATGCGAGATTATCTTGTTTTTCGACTATATGGACCGCTAGCCAGTTGGGGGGATCCAGCCGTTGGTGGCGACAGACCCACCAGCGCGTATCCGTCGCGTTCAGCCGTACTTGGATTACTTGGGGCGGCACTTGGCATAAAGCGGGATGATGAGACGCAGCTTTTAAGCTTGCAACAAAGCGTATGTATCGGCATCAAGCAGTGTGTACCGGGTTCGCTTTTGCGTGACTACCATACCGCGCAGGTGCCGAGTCATGATAAAAAGCGCATACATCGCACGCGCCAAAGTGAATTAAAAACGGGAAAGAAACTACAAACTGTGCTCTCAAAACGTGATTATCGTTGTGACGGTTTGTGGGTCGTTGCAGTGTGGCTCTCGCCCTCGGCTACGATGTCATTAAACGAGCTAAAAAAGGCGTTATTAAAGCCTGTGTATCCCCTTTCTTTGGGAAGAAAAGCATGTCCACCGGCCTTACCGCTGCAGCCTACCTTGGTGGCCAATGCTGATTTAAAGTCAGCATTGGATATGGAGTTTCCAGCGATAACAGCATCGAACAAAAGCGATGCACTCTGGCTGGGAACGACACCTTATGCGACTTACTTTTGGGAAGGCGATGTGGGTGAAATTGATGATGAGCGCGTATTAACCACCCACCCTTGGGATGAGCCTATTAATCGCGGTCGTTGGCAATTTAAACAACGCGTTATGCATCAATTGACGGTAGAGGAGGCCAACGATGTACCTGTCTAAAGTCCGACTACTGTCATCCGCAGAAGCAGTTAAACTGATCTCAAAGTTTGGCCATAATGGTGCATACAGTGCGCACCAAATCATTTGGCAACTCTTTCGTCATGCGAGTGAACGACCGTTCATATATCGAGAGGAGCAAGATCAAGCCACCGGACGGCCGCTGTTTTATGTGCTTTCAACTATTTCACCACAAGATGACACCGGCGTGTTTGAACTCCAAACCAAGCCATTTTCGCCCCAGTTATACAATGGCCAGCGGCTTCATTTTCAGTTAAGAGTGAACCCGACGATTTGTGTGACAGATGCAAAAGGAAAGCGACAGCGGCACGATGTCCTTATGCATGCTAAAAAGCAGGCGGGGGAAGTGAGCGCTATCGCATTGCAGGAAACTATGGATCAGGCCGCGCAACAATGGCTTTATGATGAAAATCGATTGTCGCAGTGGGGTGTTACATTCGATAACGTACCAACGATTGAGGGATATACCCAACATCAAAGTCGGAAAAAGAATGGCGCGCATGTCCAGTTTTCGAGTGTGGATGCTCGCGGTACTTTAACGCTCCAAGACAGCGAACGCTTTTTGAAACAATACGCAAAAGGTTTTGGGCGCGCCAAAGCTATGGGTTGTGGGTTAATGCTGATTCGGCCTGCATAGATATCGGCCAATAAATATGGAGGCACCATGGGGTTCATTCCGTTAAAACCTATCCCGATAAAAGACAGGCGTTCGATGGTTTTTGTCGGGATGGGGCGCATTGATGTGCGTGATGGTGCCTTTGTTGTGATTGATGAGGTGAATGGTGAACGGATGCATATCCCAGTGGGCTCAGTGGTATGCATTATGTTGGAGCCGGGTACGCGCATCAGTCATGCTGCGGTTAAACTCGCGGCAACAACGGGTACATTATTGATTTGGGTCGGTGAATCAGGAGTGAGACTGTATTCTGTGGGGCAACCTGGCGGTGCGCGGTCTGATCGTCTTTTATACCAAGCGCAGCTTGCGCTTGACCCTGATTTACGTCTAAAAGTCGTGCGTAAAATGTTTGAGCGACGATTTGGTGAGCCGGCGCCTCAAAGACGTAGTGTTGAACAATTACGTGGGATTGAAGGGGCTCGAGTACGCAACAGCTACAAAATATTGGCCAAGCAATACGGCGTTGAATGGCATGGCCGCAACTATGATCCAAATGACTGGGATAAAGGCGATGTGACCAATCAATGTATTAGTGCGGCGACCAGTTGCCTTTATGGCGTGACTGAAGCGGCTATTTTAGCAGCGGGTTACGCGCCGGCGATTGGATTTATCCACTCGGGTAAACCACTTTCGTTTGTTTATGATATTGCAGACATTGTTAAATTTGACACGGTCGTACCACTCGCCTTCAAAGTTGCCGCCTCTTCACCCGCAGCACCTGACAGACAAGTACGCCTTGCTTGTCGTGAACTCTTTAGAACCAGCAAGTTATTGAAAAATATTATTCCGATGATCGAAGAGGTATTAGCGGCAGGTGATATTACACCGCCTGAACCGCCTCATGACGCCCAACCACCAGCTATACCTGAGCCAAAATCAATCGGTGATAGCGGACATAGGAGCGGCTAGATAATGAGTATGCTTGTTGTCGTCACCGAAGCCGTACCGCCAAGGTTACGTGGCCGACTTGCGGTCTGGTTGCTCGAAGTTCGCGCTGGTGTTTATGTGGGCGATGTAACACGTCGCGTGCGGGAAATGATTTGGGAGCAAATAACTGAACTCGCTGATGTCGGCAACGTGGTGATGTGTTGGGCGGTGAATAATGAATCAGGTTTTGACTTTCAAACTTATGGTGAAAACCGTCGGGAGCCTGTCGATTTAGATGGTTTAAGGTTGGTGGTATTTAAGCCGAGTGATGAGGATAAATAAGCCCAGTTTGCTCTTTAAAAAGTTGGTAGAAAAATGCAGGTCGATTTTTGTTATATAAAACAGTAATATCCGCTTAGTGTTCCCCGTGCCCACGGGGATGAACCGGCAAGGCGCTGCATTGGATTTGATGATAGCGAGTGTTCCCCGTGCCCACGGGGATGAACCGCTTATGCCCTAAATTAGGTATTGTCAACAATTGTGTTCCCCGTGCCCACGGGGATGAACCGAGACGTCCTGCGCCTGTAATTGCTGCTCTGTCGTGTTCCCCGTGCCCACGGGGATGAACCGCGTCACAACATCCAATATGGGCGAGTTGGTGAGTGTTCCCCGTGCCCACGGGGATGAACCGCTGGAAGCGCTGGAGTCTGAAATCACCATTTCGTGTTCCCCGTGCCCACGGGGATGAACCGGGCGTGCCTTGGTTGACTGATATGGTTAACCCGTGTTCCCCGTGCCCACGGGGATGAACCGTTTGGCAAGGAGGTTAGCGGCTCGGTCGTGGTGTGTTCCCCGTGCCCACGGGGATGAACCGGAAATTGAGGGTGGAGTGACGATTAATGACGAGTGTTCCCCGTGCCCACGGGGATGAACCGAGACCCCTATTGAGTTTGTCTAGTAGGGCTCGGTGTTCCCCGTGCCCACGGGGATGAACCGCCAACTGAGTTCACGTCTGTTCAGCCTGAAAAGTGTTCCCCGTGCCCACGGGGATGAACCGCAATGAAGCTGGATTGAAATATTACGAGGTCAGTGTTCCCCGTGCCCACGGGGATGAACCGTATTAGAAATTTAAAACGCATACGGGGCGGCAGTGTTCCCCGTGCCCACGGGGATGAACCGCGTTCATTTCGCTCGACTACATGGACTTCGTGGTGTTCCCCGTGCCCACGGGGATGAACCGGGGTTTTTATTGGTAGAAATGGTAAAAAGTATGTGTTCCCCGTGCCCACGGGGATGAACCGTCGCGTACAACGTCAGCCAGCAAACCGCAGCCGTGTTCCCCGTGCCCACGGGGATGAACCGTTCAAGGCAACGACCGACGAAGCAATCAAGGCGTGTTCCCCGTGCCCACGGGGATGAACCGCTAGATGGCATCGATGAGACAACGCAGCGCCGGTGTTCCCCGTGCCCACGGGGATGAACCGGACGGCGACGTTTTCTAGTTCGCATATGCACAGTGTTCCCCGTGCCCACGGGGATGAACCGTGCTGGCTATAACGTTGCACTTGATGACGCAAGTGTTCCCCGTGCCCACGGGGATGAACCGTGAAAACAGACAGCGTCGAGGTGGCAACCATGCGTGTTCCCCGTGCCCACGGGGATGAACCGCGTTTTTGGTGCGAGAAGTCACCAAACAACTTGTGTTCCCCGTGCCCACGGGGATGAACCGGTGGTGCGCAAGGGCGGCGTTGGAATCGAGAAGTGTTCCCCGTGCCCACGGGGATGAACCGGTTGCCAGGTGTTTTGTCGCGGCACTGATTTTGTGTTCCCCGTGCCCACGGGGATGAACCGGCCAGATAATCTGGCCTTTGGGTTTAACACACGTGTTCCCCGTGCCCACGGGGATGAACCGATTTTCGCTGAGATGGGTGGCTGGGAATGTTTGTGTTCTCTGTCCTCACGGGAGGTGAGATTGGAGAGAGTGTCGAACATGTTACGAGTAGGTGTTTTGGCAGCATATCGATACACTATTTGCGTTAGTAATAACAAGGGTCCTCGATAAGGCTGAGACCGTCTAATCTCAGCCTGATAATGTTGCCGAGTGCTAATAAGCTACGCCTCACTCAGTTGTTCGACCGCCTCCAGTGCTTGAGAGCCGTAAATCAATGACGGGCCGCCGCCCATTACGATCGCGACGTTAATGGTCTCTACGCATTCTTGTTTGGTTGCGCCATGTTTGAGCGCGGCGGCTACGTGTGCACCAATACAGCCATCGCAGCGTGCGGCAATACCAATCCCTAGTGCAATTAACTCTTTGGTTTTTACGTCAAGATCGCCCTCTGCCATGGCTGCCCGATGAAGCTGTCCAAATGCGGACAGAGTATCACTGCTGTGAGCTTTAAATTGTTTATTGAGCGCCAATTGTTGCTGATTGATTTCCTGATAGTTTTTCTTCGTCATAAGGCCTGCCTTTTAGTTTAGATTTGTCTAATTTAAAGGGTTTTGCGTGTTGATGCAATCTGTGCCTGCCGAGTCGTTGCATTTGTCTAAAAAGGCGAGCAGCACAAGTCGGCCTTTTAGGAAAAATAGGGATAAATGCGTTATTTATTAGATTGTCATTAACAGTTGTTCTAATTTAAAACAACACGCTTCACCTTTTAACTAGATATGCTTCTATGTGCAGCCACTGACGGAGGTCAGTATGAGTATTAAAAAACGATTACTCGTCGTAGTCCTGACAGGCGTTATCCTGCCCACGCTTATTATCGCCATTGTGTCACTCTATCAGTTCCGAACGAGTACGTTGCAAAGCTATGAGCAGAGCTCGTACAAAGAGATGCAGCACATAGGCAATGCGTTTAAATTCTACCTGGAGGGGTTGGCCGCAAATGCCAAAATGCTGGGTAACAGCGAAGCCCTTCAACGGTTAGACAGCTCCGTCACCAAATACATGGGCGCAACCAAAACCATGACCTCCAAGCAAAATAGCCCCGCTGAAGCACGGGCATATGGGTTGCTTGAGGCGATGGGTGAATCACGAGAAGATTTTGCGTATGTGTTTCTTGGTCTAAGCGATGGTGGTTACATTCAATGGCCGCAAGGCGATTTGGGTGATTATGACCCGAGACCGCGCCCTTGGTATCAGACGGGACAGGGAAGCGGCAATAATCCTGTCAGGGTGCCTGCCTATCAAGACGTGAATACCGGGGCCCCCCTCCTTGATTATGTGATGGAGTTCCAGGCCCAAGAGGGGCTGAGCGGCGTGATTGGTGTCGATGTTACCTTAGAAGCACTGACAAACATGCTGGGCGACGTCACTCTCGGCGAGTCAGGTTACATTGTGCTGGTGGAAGACACAGGGACAGTACTGGCTGATCCTAACAATCCGGATAACAACTTTGAGTCTGCGCGGAATGTCGAAAGTGTTTACAGCGGCGGCAATTTTAGCGAGTCACTTACCGCCGTGTCTTTTGACGGTAAAGATTATTTTGTTAACCAATACAAAGCACCGGAGAGTGGCTGGCGTTTGATTGGGATTGTGCCGCAGCAAGAAGTCCTGGGTCAGGTCACCCAGCTGCAAACGGTTATCTTATCCATCAGCCTCATCCTTGTTATCGCGTTTGGTGTACTTGGCTACTTTATGATTCAACGTATATCGGCATCTATCATTGCTGTCAGTGATGGGCTGAGTGATGCGGCAAGCGGTGATGGTGATTTGACCAAGCGTTTACCGGTTCGCAGCCAGGATGAGTTGGGTAAAACGGCGGGGGCGTTTAATCAGTTCGTGGATGTGATTCAAGAGCTGATCATTGGTATTAAGGACAGATCGACCAAGCTGTCGTCTCATGCCGATCAAACCACCCAATTTGCGGAGCAGCTGGATGGTGCTAGTCATCAGCAGCGCTCAGGGCTAGAGCAAATTGCCACCGCGTTCCACCAAATGGTGGCCACGGCCAATGAGGTATCGCAAAACTGTAATCAAACGGCGGACTCCGCCCAGCAGTGCCAGTCAGAAGTGGACCGAGGCATGGCATTGATGAATAACACGCGTGCAGCGGTGCAAGAAATGGCCACCACGCTCAACGAAGCAGATAGTGCGATGGCGGAGCTCACCAAAGAGAACGACAATATCACCGCCATGCTAGATACCATTCGAGGTATTGCCGAGCAAACCAATTTGCTTGCGCTTAATGCGGCGATTGAGTCAGCACGCGCCGGGGAGCATGGACGAGGCTTTGCGGTGGTCGCAGACGAGGTGCGGGTGCTATCGCAAAAAACCACCAAATCAACCGAAGAGATCGATGAACTGTTGCAGGCCTTAACCCAACGCACCAACCAGCTCTCTGAAAAGCTGCAAGGCAGTGTTGAGCATTCACAAACCACCACTGAAGCGACGGAAGAGGCCTTGAGTGTCTTTGACACCATCCAAAGTTTGGTAGGACAAATTCACGACATGGCGGCACAAATTGCCACGGCGACAGAAGAGCAACACTCGGTATCGGAAGATATTAATCAGAATGTGACCAGTGTTTTGGAAGGTGCCAACAGTGCAGCATCAACGGCAGAGCAAACCAATGCAACAGCCGCCGAGCTGCGTATGGTGGCCTCAGAGCTATCAGAGTTAGTTAATCGCTTTAAAACGGAAAAGGACAGTTAATCGCAGCGGGTGAAAACCGAGTGACGGCATAAAGCGGCGAGCCAAGTGCTCGCCGTTTTTTATAGGCGTGATTTGGCCGCTATGCGACCTCGACAAACCCCATCAGGCCGGTTTTCATGTGCTCAATAACATGGCAATGGTACATCCATCGGCCCGGATTATCGGCCACAAACGCTGCCTTGGCGTGGCCATTTTTACCCAACAGCACGGTGTCAGTGTGGAATGGCGTGACAGGTTTGCCATCCATTTCCAGCACAGTAAAGGTGTGACCGTGCAGGTGAATAGGGTGATGGTATTGCGTGACGTTTTTTAAATCGAAGATATAGGTCTTCCCACGTTCCAGTTTGGCGATCGGCTCAGGAATATTACCTTTACTCATTCCCTCCCAAGCGCGTTTATTCATCAGCCAGAACTCGTGTTTCCCTTTGCCTTGTTTATCGGCCGGTGTGATCGCCCCTGCCCACTCAAACACAAAGTGGCGGGTTTCGGCGTTGGCTAAATCGATCGGCGTGACGGGATTGAGCGGCAAAGCGGGCAATGGCTTTTCTTCAAGATGAGAAGGCGTCGAGGTAAAGCTGGCGAGTAAGAAAGGAAAGTCACCTTTCATATGCATCACCTCGATTTTTTCGCCAGCGTTTGGTGCAATCAGGCCAATATCTAGCCGCATCCCTGGTGCTATCTTGTGCTCCTCTAGTCGGCGTGGTGTGGCAATCGGGTTACCATCGATGGCGATTATCCAGGCTTCTGCGCCGCGCACTTGAATCGGATAGGTGAGCGTATTGTCCACATTGGCTAAGCGCAGCCGTGTGGTCGCCTTTTCTTGCAGTGTGTATTCAGGGTGATGAATACCATTCACGGTGCCCCATTCACCGGGTGTCCCCATGCGCGCGCTGTAGCGTGGAATGGCGAGATCTTTCCAATGGCCTTGTCGGTCGAGATGCCAGTGCTTAAGTGTCAGAGTGTGCTCCTCATCGAACACGACAGGCGTGGCTTCCTCGACCACAATCGCGCCGACCAGCCCTTTACCCAACTGCACGACAGAGTTCATATGCGGGTGGTACCAAAAGGTGCCGGCATCCGGTGGGGTAAAACGATAGGTAAAGGTTTCACCGGGCTGAATAGGCGCTTGGGATAAGAAAGGAACACCGTCCATTTCAATGGGGATACGTAACCCATGCCAGTGAATGGTGGTGGGTTCGTTGAGGTTATTGGTAAAGTGAATCGTCACTGGCTCGCCTTGGCGGCAGCGGAGCGTTGGCGCTGGGATGTCGCCATTAAAGGCCAGGACGTCGGTCTGATGACCGGGAACCAACGCGGCCTGACTGGGCTCGGCGCTGAGATGGTATTCCCATTGCTCGTTTTCTCGGGACGCTGAGACTAATGAGCAAGCGGGTAGGGTGGAAAGGGCTGCCACCGCTGCAGTTGTTTGTAAGAATTGACGCCGGGAGAGGCCACGTGCGTTCAGCGATTCACCATTCATTCTTTACACCTGTTCAACGCGGTAATTGCGCAACAGTATACCTTGAAAGTTGATAGCTGAGAAAGATTATCAATTGTGATTGTGAGGGAGTTAAAACAGCGAGTGCTAAGACTCGCTGAGTCGTCATCTTATTGACGGTGGAAGGCTTCTAATCCAGGTGCTTGATTGATAGGTGGTAAACACTCGAACCCGGGTTTAGCGATGTAATACCCTTGAAAGAAGTCGACGCCCAAGCCAACCAGGCACTGAAGCTCGCCTTCTGTTTCAACGCCTTCGGCAATAATTTGACGTCCCAGTTCATGACACATAGCGACACTGTGGCGCACAATGGTTTGCTTGGTAACGTCAGTGTCAATATTCCGTATCAGTGCCATATCCAGCTTAATCATATGCGTGTTAATGCTGGACAGCGCGGTAAGACCGGAATAGCCGGCACCGAAATCATCGATTGCGGTTAAAAAACCTTGTGAACGGTAATAGCGAATAATGCGCTGAATATGGCTGTAATCAAGGACTTCTTCCCCTTCGGTGAACTCAAATAAGATCCGGTTGAGCGGAAAGTTATAGTCATTCGCCGCTTTCAGCGTGGTGCGGATACAGCGCTCTGGCTCGTACACCGCATTAGGCATAAAGTTAATGCTGAGGTAACAAGGGATAGATAGTTCGGCCGCGAGTTTGACCGCCTTGATCCGGCAGGTTTGGTCAAATTGATACTGATTCTCTTTGTTGACATGCTGAAACACACTGCCCGCACCGCTACCGTCTTTGCCACGGGCAAGTGCCTCGTAGGCATAAATGGAATGCGTAGAGAGCTGAATAATGGGCTGGAATGCCATGGTAAAATCGAATGCGAGTGGCTGCGCATCCCTGCAGGCCTCACATTGTGTTGAAGATGCTGTCATAGAAAAGCGGTTGTTTAGTATGTCCTTGTAAAAAGGTTAATGGAGTTCTGGGCACAATGCGAATTAGATGACAAAAATTATGGGGTTTGCACGGTTTAAGGTGAATGCCTTGTGATGTCGACTCGACATAAACAGACAAGACTTGGTTTTAATATGCCAAAACGGTCTCTTTTTCATCATAAGTTGGCACTGGATATGCTTAATATTTAATCGGCAACGTTGGGAGTGTCATTATGATGGCGGCGAACGCGGTTATATAGGCGTGCCTCGAAAATGGATTTCCCGATATTTGCTACAAAATAGCCAGAATTGGTTTATACCTTAATAAGGTGGCTTTACAACCAACCCCAAGAGATGCCGGTTCAAGGTAGCTGGCCAGTGACAGAGGATGAACGTCATGCTTGCTGAAAAACGGGATGAAATAGACAACCCCCTGATTTGGCCAATACTCAGTATTCTAGAATCAACGCGACAAAGCTGGAAAGTGCACCACCTACTCGGTGAGCTGCAAAAAGACACCATGATGGCCCAGCTCGATGCTGACCCCCACCTTGATTTATTCAAACGCAATTTCTTGATAATGAATGCCTTGTATCAACTACAAGAAATGTTGTTGCCACAGCAATGGTTGCAGGTTGAGTCAATGGATATCCAGCTGCAATGGCGGGTTGGTAACAGTGGCTTTGTGGCCAAAGAAATTGATTATCAGGACCCATTGCGTGATTACTACATGGACTGGAATAACTATGACGCCAGCCAAGATGACGTGAAAGAGCTGCTGTCGTCGTTTTGGAAGCACTACCAGCGTCATATTGGCAATGAGGCGCCGGGTGAGGCCATGTTGGAGCGCAATAAGGCGTTAAAAGTGTTGGGGTTGGATGAGAATGCCAGTGAGCATGAAATCCGTCGTCAGTGGCGTAAAATGGCACTGAAGTGGCATCCAGATCGGCCCGAGGGAGATGCAACCACCTTCCGAGAGATGTGCGAGGCTTGGCAAAGTTTGCGCTTATAAACAGTGTTCAGCAAGCAACAACAGGGTGTGAGATAACACCCTGTTGCTTGAACCACTGAAACGCATGGTGTTTTCGCGTGATATTTACGCGTTATTGAGCCCGCGGCTGCGTAATTCAAAAATCAGCTTTTCGGCACTGCATTCAAACTGTAGCTTGATGTGTGCGCGATGGCCATCGAGCTGTTGCGGATCAAAGTCATGCTTAACGGCAGGATTAATGCCTTCTGCAAGGGCTAGGTATTGCTCGAAGCGTGCTTGCACCGCGTCGTTGCTGTCGCCGTGAATGGTCACTTCTGCCACTTCGTCGCCCTCAGAAATGATGTAACCTATTTCAGCGCTGACACCACATGCATCACAGGTGTCGGTTTGATTCTCTTTCATGGTCTTTCCCTACGTTAAAAGCAGCAGGCATAAAAAGTGTGTGAGTGGGCCTGCTGTAAGTCGATACGACGATCTTTAGCAAAGTCTTGGTTGTGGCACATTGAGGCAGGTCAGGTTTTACGATGTTTGAAGCACGGCTTATCGATATCAGCCAGGTATGGAGAAAAACATCACCCACTATGCGCGTCTATGCCAATAGTGGGTGAGTGTTATCAGGCGATGAGTGAAAGGATCAGCCCCAATCTTCTTCCCATTGCACTAAGGTGCCTTTTGGCCAGTGAGTACCGATATCATGATACTCTTGCTCCAGCTTGTGGCGGCGAATTTTCAGCGTCGGCGTGAGTTTGCCGTTTTCAATACTCCAAGGTTCTTTAATCATCAACACGCCTTTGATTTGCTGGTGCGACTCCAGCTCCCCATTGATGGTATCAATCACCTTCTTCACCCGGCGCTCATAACGCGCGCGGTCAAAATGTGGAAAATGGTGTGGCAGCGCGAGCAGAATAGGCGCTGGCATGCCTGAACCGATCACACAGAGCATCTCGGCATTAGAGAGCTCGAACAAACGCTTTTCAATCGGCACGGGCGCGACAAACTTACCTTTGGCGGTTTTAAAGGTGTCGTTTTTACGCCCCGAAATACTGAGATACCCCTCACTGTCTAGTTCACCGAGATCACCCGTATGTAACCAGCCATCCACCAAGGTCTCGGCTGTGGCCTCTTCGTTTTTGTAGTATCCACTGAACAGGCCTTCGCTTTTTACCAGGATTTCTTGGTCATCGGCAATTTTTATCTCAACCCCAGGCCCAGCATTACCGACTGTGCCAATCTTATCGGCTCTAAAGGGGTAGTTGAGAGTACTGTAGGCATAGCTCTCTGTCATGCCCCACGCCTCGGTAATGTGTAATCCTAGCTTTTCATACCATTGCAGTAATGCGGGCGAGACAGGGGCTGAGCCGCAGCCCAACACGCGTGCCTGATCCAACCCAAGGTTTTTAGCGATTTTGCCTTTAATCAGGTTATTGACCAAGGGGATGCGAAGGAGAAGGTTAAGCTTTCCGTCTGGAAGCTTCTCTTGAATCCGTTGCTGGAACAGCGTCCATAAGCGAGGAACAGAGATAAATAGCGTCGGACGATGCATTTTGACATCTTCGATAAAGGTATCAAGCGATTCAGGGAAAGCGGTTGGGATCCCGCCCATGATCGCCGAGCCCATGATGTAAACCCGCTCGGTAATATGCGCCAGTGGTAGATAAGAGAACAGGCGGTCATCAGGCTCAATGCCAATATGGTCAATTAACCGCTGAGCTGACCAGCAGTAGCCGCCATAACTTAAAATCGCCCCTTTAGGTAATCCCGACGTGCCGGAAGTATACACTAAAGACATCACATCACTGTCTTGATGCACAGGGCGCTCATCTGATGCTTCATGGTTGGCGATCAAATCATGCCATTCGTAATGGCAGCTAATCGTGGGATAAGGAAAGGCAATGGTCTTTAAGCCTGGCATGTTTTCCAGTGAGGCGCTCAGGGCTTTACTGTCATCAAGCTTGCCTACAAACATGGCTTTCGATTCGCTGTGGGTCACCACATGGTCAATGGTGTCTGTCCCGGCCGTGGGAAATATCGGCACGCTGATATAACTGCCCATCATCATCGCTAAATCGGCAATAAACCATTCCGCGCAGTTTTTAGAGATGAGCGCGACCTTATCACCGGGCTTCAGTCCCATGTCACGCAGAGCGGTGACCATGCGCAATGCTTGGTCGGCCACATCCGCAAAGGTGTAGTCATGAAAGCGGCGGCCGTGAATCTGGCGCAGAAAAACATGGCTTGGACGTTCATCGGCCCACCGTAGGATCTGATCGTTCGGTTTGATATGTGACATTGGACTTCCTCATTGTCGCAACGTAAGAATACGTTTAAACGTTATAATAATGTTAATTTAGTGATCAGGAGCGAGGAGAAGCAAGATAATCATTTAAACACGTGTTCAAATTATGACTGATGGCACTATTTGCAGTGATTTGCCACGGATTTTTCAGTTTTTTCATATTCTTCTCAATAAGGTTTTTGGAAGTTTGATCCGCTTCAGCGTCTTGGTAAAGCGTTAGTGTCAGGCTGAGTGGGTCAGTCTGTACTATTTTAAAAGGGGCGGGACTTTTTCGTGAGTTAGCCTGACCGCGAGCCGAGTGGCGCGCGTGTCATCACAGCGCCAATGACGGCGATTGACGGGGAGAACAGATTACGCATGCCAAAACGCAGTAAAGCCCAAACACAGCAAACCATTGAGACTATCTTGGCAGAGGCGAAGCGGCAGCTGTTGGCGCTTGGTTATGAAGGAATGTCTTATACCACGCTCAGTGAAGCGACAGGCGTATCGCGCACCGGGATCAGCCACCACTTTCCCCGCAAGCAAGATTTTATGGTCGCATTAGAGCCTTTTTTGGTGGAGAGCCTGCGTACGCCCCTCGATACTCGCAGTACCATCAATGCGTTTATGAAAAGCTGGATGCAAGCGATGCATGCCGAGGGTGAGTTTAAAGCAACGCTAAAGCTTTGTTTTTATGTGTTAATCAGCGGCAAAGCCGATAATGGTGCCGCATTTAGATGTTTAAAAACACTACAGCAAGAGTGCGAACAACAAATGCAAACCGATTTAACGGTCGCTTTTTCGCAACTGTTGGGCGCCAGTGTGTTGTTATGTCGTCAGCGAGCTGAAACGAAATCCTAATGTCATGGCTATTATTGATCGGGCTATGGGGTGAGAGATGACCTTCCGTTGACAGACAGTCCCTGCGTTTTTTGTTATAGTTATCATGCTTTCTAAGCAACACATGTATTTGGAGATAACCATGAACAATACCGACCATCCTCCGAGTCTTAACGGAGAAAAATAGCGACTGTTGGTATTGCTACATTTCATTGTTACCGACTGTCGTTGATAGTTGGCCCCGCCTGCTTTGTTTTTCTCCTCTCGCTGTTATTACATCACTCTGCCCTGCTGGGCACTATGTTGTTGATGGTCGTTACCTGCTGCCAATCGGGAGATTCGCCATGACGGTAATGAACAACGCTTTTACTGAATCGACCACTTTTTCAACGTCAGAAATCGTGGCTGCTCGCAATGCCTTTTTGCAATATGAGCTCAACAAGCAAGTTGAATTGCTCACGGTCATGCCCCATGAGGAGTGTATGGCTGTGCTGGGTCACTGCTCAGTGGCGCATGTCCACCAGCTGCTTGAGCGGTTATATGCGCAAGGCCACCAACGTCTAGCTCATCAATATGCTCTCAGCCTAGGGATGACGGGTCCACATCGCAGCATACTCGCGGGCGTGGGGACTTGGATCCGTCGGAGACGTGCCCTGGTTACTTATTTTTCATTAGTGTTGGCTGTCGCTGCCGTGAGCTATCTATCGGTTTTATTTTTTGCCTAGTCTGTGCGCACTTAGCTTGATCTTAAGCAGTAAATTGTTGCGCAATTATGCTATTACTATAACGACAGTTGAATTATTCAAAAATATTTTAATAATGGGGTGACGGTAGTGAGCCGTGACCCTAATTCTGCCAATAAGGTAACCCTATGAGTGATGCACTGGTACTCGTTATTAATTCAGGTAGCTCGTCATTAAAATTCGCACTGATGGATGCGCAAACTGGCGATGCTGTGATTTCCGGCGCTGGAGAATGCTTTGGGCGCGATGATGCGCGGATGAGCTGGAAAGTCGACGGTGAAAAAACCGAGAAAACCTTAAGTGCAGGAAGCAACCACCACCAAGAGGCCATGGACATCATTGTGGGCCTTATCGAAAGCAACCAGTTGAGTGACAAACTGCAGGCCGTTGGCCACCGAGTGGTACACGGCGGTGAAACCTTCAGTCAAGCCACCTTGATAGACGATGCCGTACTGGCGCAAATCGATGCGCTAAAAGCCTTGGCGCCATTGCATAATCCCGCGCATGTAGTGGGCATCAAAGCGGCACGCAAAGCCTTCCCAAGCTTGCCGCAAGTCGCGGTTTTCGATACCGCATTCCATCAAACCATGCCGGAAAAAGCGTATCACTACGCGATCTCGCGTCAGCTCTATAATGATTATGGCATTCGTCGTTACGGCTTCCACGGTACCAGCCATTATTATGTGAGTCGTGAAGCCGCTAAATGGCTTAACCAAGCACCTGAGCAAACCAACGTAATCACCGTACACCTTGGCAACGGTGCCTCTTTGTGTGCGGTGAAAGATGGCCAAAGTGTCGATACCAGCATGGGTTTCACGCCATTGGCGGGATTGATGATGGGCACACGCTGTGGTGATATCGACCCATCCATTTTAGAGTTTCTCTCCAAAAAAGGCCTGAGTACCGATGAGATCCATCATGAACTGCTCGACAAAGCAGGTTTATTGGGTGTTTCGGAATTGACGAACGATTGTCGAGGCTTGGTCGAGGCGGCAGAGCAGAGCCACAAAGGCGCACAATTGGCGCTAGAAATGTTCGCTTATCGCGTAGCAAAATACATCGCAAGTTACATGGTGCCTTTATCTCGCCTGGATGCGATTGTTTTCACAGGCGGAATTGGCGAGAACTCACTGCCAGTGCGTGAGATGATCCTCAAAGAGCTGGCCATTTTTGGCTATCAAGCGGATGCCGATGCCAACGCCGCCGCGCGTTTTGGTGCCGCAGGGAAAATCACCACCCAATCGTCACCACTTGCATTGGTGATCCCAACCAACGAAGAGCTGGTGATCGCGCAACAAGCCATGGCAATGGCCTGAATCTTAGCCTTCTCTGAATAGAAACAGCGAGTGTTATTACTCGCTGTTCCTCTATTTGCTCGCGGTATGTTACTGAGTCAGCGCGGATTGTTTATTCCTGATGGATATAATCCTTGCCTGTATAGCTTCCCGCCCATCAGTGCATGTGCTTTTGCGCGCACTATCGCTTCTTGGTTTAATTTGATCGGACTGAGTGCCTGTTTTACAAAATTATATTGATAGGCGACAGGGTCTTTTTTGGGCTGAAGCACTACCAGTGACTCACGTGTTAAATAACCAAAGTTTTTATCGAACTGCATCATTGCACGTTGATAGTCAGATGGTACGGCGCGGTTTAAATCATGACCTATCATAGGTGTTGTCGCATCAATACCGATCAATGAAAGTAATGTCGGTGGCATATCTAAACTACTGACTAAACGGGTATCTTTATGTTTAGGAATATCTTTGCCAATAATTAACGCTGGGATATGAAAACGGCTAACGGGAACCGGATCATCGCCATAAGCACGAGAATCATGATCCGCAATGATCAAAAAGACGGTATTTTGCCAATAGTCTGACTGTTTCGCCTTTTTAAAAAAATCACCGAGTGCATGATCCGAGTACTTTACCGTATTCAGGCGTGTATTTTTTCCCTTAGTGTAAGGTGTAATTTGTCCTTCTGGGTACTCATAGGGCGAATGGTTTGAATTAGTAAAAATAAGACTAAAAAAAGGCTCTCCTTTTTGATGAAGCGAACGAAACTGTTTGTCAGCCATGTTATATAAATCTTGATCTGAAACACCCCATGAACCGACAAACTGTGGGTGTTCGAACTGAGAAAAGTCGACAATATCTTGAAAACCATTGCCGAGGAAAAACGACTTCATATTATCAAAATGACTCTCACCGCCATAAATAAATTGTGTTGTATAGCCTTGTTGTTTCAGTACATCAGCGATAGTAAAAAATCCAGTTTGGCTTTTTGATAGCTTTACTACTGCACGAGAGGGTGTTGGTGTGAAACCTGTTGTGACTGCCTCTATACCACGTACCGACCGTGTTCCCGTTGCATAAGCTTGAGTAAAATTCCAGCCTTGCTTCATGAGATTATCTAAGTTGGGTGTAAGCGGTAGCCCACCTAACGCGCCAACAAACTGCGCGCCTAGACTTTCTTGCAGTAAGATGACCAAATTTTTCTTATCCTTACCGACCGCTTGCTTCGTATTTAACGTTGGGTATGCGGAATTAACGAGATAATGTGTGCTTGATGGCGAATAAGCTTTAATTGTTGAAATGATTTCTTCCAGCGGCATATCGCCATAGTATTCTTCAGCATTACGCTCGGACGCCATGGATTTGGCGGCAAAGACCAACGAATAAGAAGAGTTGAGTACTAAATCATTTAATAGCGGATTAGTTGAAAAGGCGACAAGTGCTGGGTTCAGTGGACGGTGTTGCAGAGTTGAACGCGCTCCCATGATACCGAAAGCAACCACACAAACCGCAAGAATAGGCCGTGTCCACCAGCGTGGCTGGTTTCCCGTTTGAGTAAGCTTACCGCTTAATCGCCAGCTATAAAAACCCACCAATGTCGCTCCTGCAAGTCCTAAGAATAATGGTAACTTATAGCCTTTCCAAAGCATGGAAAAAACTTCTTTAGGGTAAACTAAATACTCTATAAATAGCCGATTTGGTCTTAGGTTATACTCCAAAATAAACGAAGGCGTAGCAAGCTCCATATAAGCTAATACGACTAACCCACAGACCAGCCAACTCCGCAAGACAAAAACAAACCCACGACCAAATTTTCCAGAGGTTGGCAGCAGTGCCAATAAGAAAGCCGGTAAGGTATATAGCCAGCATAAAGTGGCAATATCGACACGTAACCCTTGGAGTAAGATATAGAAGATATCTTGCCATTGGCTCAACTGCTTATGTTGCCAGACAAGCAAGCTGACTCTCGATAGGCTAAGCAGGACGAGCGCAAGAGAAAAGAAAACGAGAATAGGTCTGAAATTGCGAAGGCTTGTCATCTTTGCACCACTTAACGCAGCATGGATTCAATGTAGTTACGCTTACCAAATCGACTCATCAAAATGGCGGCGCTAACATGGATAGTGACGAGGATCAGGGTTGCGTTGGCAGCAAACTCATGGACTTCTTCTAACCATTCGAGCTCTTTACCTGACTGCGTCATTGTCCAGCCAGTCAAAATGGTGACGAGGAGCAATCCCCAAAGACTCCAAATCATAAGTGCCGCGGCAGGGTTATGACCTGAGCTTGTATGATCACACCCGCGTATAAGGTTGCTGAAGTGAGCACGAGCGGCAGAAAGCGAGGGAATAAAACGGGTTAGTCGTGCTTCTGAATGCGTGAGCATTCCCCAAATCAGACGTAAGACAATGGCCCCAAGGATCACGTACCCAAACCAGCGATGAATGCCACTGCCTTCTTCCGTGACGCTCATGTTGGCAAAGAATAATGCAGCAATCAGCCAATGGCTCAACCGGACAACTCTGTCCCATTTAAATGGTCGTGGGGTGTTAGCGGTCATGGTAATTTCCTCTCATGTGGTTATGTCTTCACTCTATGAGAGGAAACTTAAGAATCACTTAAGAGGGGCGAAAAAATAAAAAAGTTATATTTTACAATTAGATAAATTTTTTAGGTGCATTTTTTATCGGCAGGAGGAGATTCTTAAGCTTTTCTTAAGTATCGCGCCGTAAGCTCAGTGACAATCAGCCAATAAAGGATGTCACCGCTATGGTCAATTCAGCGAGTCGATTTGAAATTGTTACACCAGACTCAGCGAATCGCGCTGAAATAGAGGCGTATATTGCTGAACGCTATCAACAAGCCTTCAACGCGACAATTACCACCTTCATGCCTTATTTGTCCTGCCTGAGAGGACAAGACGATCGCTTATTGTCGGTGTGCGGTTATCGCCCTGCTGCGTATCAGCCGCTTTTTCTCGAACAATACCTTACCGATGATGTTGCCGACGCACTTAGCGCTCACTATCAGCAAGTGATTACGCGTTCCTCGGTGATTGAGTTTGGGCAACTGGCCTCATTCTCTTCGGGGACGTTACTACCACATTTCCACGCTTTAGCGAATGGGCTGCTATCCCACGGATACATGTGGTGTGTGTTTACCGCGACAGGGCCGCTATATGCACTCATGCGTCGATTTGGCCTTGCTCCCCATCTTCTGACCAATGCGGATGCGAGTCGCTTACAACCCACTACTGACCAATGGGGCAACTACTACACGCGGATGCCTCGTGTCTGTACCGGTAACCTTGCTCAAGGTGCCGAGCAGTTGGAGCGGATTGTGTCTAAACACCGCCATACGGAGAATGCCAATGCGCGTCTTATTTGAACGTTTGGCTGAATATGCCTACGCCCAACCTGATCAGGTTGCCATTCAAGGGGCGGATGCATCTGGCGACTGCCTGATATTGACCTATCAAGCGCTTTGGGGGCGGATCAGGGCGTTGAGTGAAACGCTATTGGCGCTCGATACACAGATGATTGGGCTTGCCGGTGATAACAGTGTTAGTTGGGTACTGATCGATCTTGCCGCTGCCTATGCAGGTATTTCAATTGTGCCGATCCCGCCCTTTTTTACGGCTGAACAACAACATCATGTCTTGGATACGGCAGGGGTAGATTGGGTGATCGGCTCGCCACATCCTGATGTCGCATTAAGCCATGCATCTGTGACTACATTGGCGGGGTTACCATGCCATGCACGAGACGTAGACGCACCGCCAGCTTTGCCTCCGGCCGTAAAGGTCACGTTTACTTCCGGTTCGACCGGTTCTCCCAAGGGCGTGGTATTGAGCGCAGCTACGCTAGAGAGCGTTAGTGTATCGCTTGCCAATACTGTCTCTACCACTGCGGTACCTTCCTGTCATTTAGTCGTCCTTCCCCTGTCCACACTACTGGAGAATATTACGGGTGTTTACGTGCCCCTGTTGCTTGGTGTGACGACAGTGATCCCATCCAGCTATGACTTGGGACTGGTCGGCTCAAGCCAGTTAAACCTGAATCAATTGATGAGCGGACTGATTCGTTATCGCCCGCAAAGCTTGGTACTTACTCCTGCGTTATTGCGAGCCGTCATCCATCTTGGTGAACAGCATCCTGGCGCGGTTGCCGACCTCAAGCACGTTGCTGTCGGAGGCGCAAAGGTGCCACCGGGCTTATTGCGCGCAGCAAGTCGGCTTGGCTTATCGGTTTTTGAGGGTTATGGCTTATCGGAGTGCGGATCAGTGGTGAGTTTGAATACCTCCGAGCACTATTGTGTTGGCAGTGTGGGTAAACCGTTACCTCACCATCGTGTTTTTCTCGCACCAGACGGTGAAATCATGGTAGCAGGCGCGACATTCTCAGGTTATCTGGATCGCGACTTTCACCCTCACCAAGGCGCCGTTGCGACGGGAGATATCGGTGAGTTTGATGATGACGGCTTTTTGTATGTAAAAGGTCGCAAAAAAAATCAACTCATTACGGCTTTTGGCCGCAACATCCATCCAGAGTGGATTGAGGCGGAAGCCATGGCCTATTCGGCGCTTAGCAACATGGTGGTATTAGGAGAGGGGAAGGACTACCTGACTGCCATTATTGGTAGCGACTCTCCTGATCAAGCAAAGCAGCAGTTGATGCAGCTTAACCACCAACTGCCCGACTATGCGCAACTCCGAGCGGTGATATTTACTGCTCCTTTTCATCAGCAACCCCATTTAATTACGGCAAATGGCCGCCCTAAACGCGATGTCTTTTGCCAACAATTTGAGCCGCAACTTAACACGTCGGCCCAACCATTACTGACTGACGAAACCCTGCCACTCACGGCACATTCCTAGGAGGATTTATGGATAATCAAGGTTTTTTCCATGTACTAGATAAAGAAACCGCTCAGGCGAGAGCCTCAATGCTGAGTGTGCCTGTGATTGAGGCTTGCGACTATAAGGCGATCACGCTGCAAACCTACACGGCCTTTCTTGTTCAGGCTTATCATCATGTGAAGCATACCGTTCCATTACTGATGGCCTGTGGTTCTCGGTTGCCGGAGCACTATGAATGGTTACGCCAAGCGCTCGGCGCATATATTGAGGAAGAGAAAGGTCACCATGAATGGATCTTGGATGACTTGCGCGCATGTGGCTTTGATGCCGAACTAGCGAGGGCTAACTGCGGTGAGGGCCAAGTCGGGTTAGGGATTGAGATGATGGTGGCGTATTTATATCACCAAATTGATCGCAAAAATCCAATGGCTCTATTTGGCATGGTTTGGGTGCTGGAAGGTACGAGCGTCTCAATCGGCGGCTCGATGGCCGCACTGATCCAGCAAACGCTTTCTCTACCCGATACAGCGATGCGGTATTTAACGTCACACAGCACCTTGGACGTAGAGCATATTGGCTATTTTGCCGATTTGATGAACAAGGTAACGGATCCCGCGGACCAACAAGCCATCATTGATAGTGCGAACCGTGTTTATGCGCTGTATGAATCAATGCTGCGAGCGCTTCCTATGGCCACGACGCAGACCCAAGTGGCGTAGGAGGCGGTAATGAAAAACACAATTATATTGCTAACAGGTGCGACAGGAGGCATTGGCCGCGCACTGGCTGATGTACTGGCAAAAAAAGGCGCAATACTTGTGCTCGTCGGCCGCCATCTCACTGCGTTGCATGATATCAATAACCAGCTTATGAATGGCGAGCATCATCAGATCATCGAAGCAGACATTGGTACAGCAGAAGGCAGAGACAAGGTGAATCAGCATGCACGATGGCTGGGTCAGCAAGGTACGCCAATAGAAATACTGATCAATAATGCGGGGGTAAATTGTTTTAATTATCTATCCATGCGCGCAGATGACAGTATTGAACATGAAATTGCCATCAATCTAACTGCCCCCATTTTGCTTTGCAAACATGCACTCACGTGGCTCGCACCGACAGGTCTCATTGCCAACATTGGCTCAACCTTTGCTGGTATCGGTTTTCCCGGATATGCCAATTACGGTGCGACTAAATCAGGCCTGTATCGCTTTACCGAAGCGTTAAATCGGGAGTTATATGACAGTCAGCAGTGTGCCATTTATATCGCGCCTCGAGCCACCAAAACGGCGTTAAATGATGCACGTGCAACGGCGATGAATAAGCAATTGCGAAATCATGTGGACTCACCTGAG
The DNA here is from genome assembly GCF_001995655.1 of Salinivibrio sp. IB868. Classification (NCBI taxonomy): domain Bacteria; kingdom Pseudomonadati; phylum Pseudomonadota; class Gammaproteobacteria; order Vibrionales; family Vibrionaceae; genus Salinivibrio; species Salinivibrio sp. IB868. The sequence goes on along the minus strand of NZ_MUEW01000004.1, from coordinate 91,686 downwards.
TGGGTAGCGAATCACATTGTTCGCGCCATCGAAAAGCGTTGCTTTGCGGTGTGGCTCGGGTGGCCCGAAAAACTGTTTGTTCGTCTGAACCAACTTTTTCCATCGTTAGTGGGTCATGGAATCGCAAAACAAAAAGACATCATTGATTTTCACGCTAATACGCCGCAAGGCTTGCCAGTTGTAGAGGAGTCACACCATGACTATTCGTAAATCATTTTATATTACCGTATGGGCACTCAGTTGTTCTTTGATTAGTGCGACAGTGCTGGCCGACCCTATCTTGGCTAAGATCCAGACGCGCTGGGCACAATGTAACTACACTATCGAAAGCAGTGACGACAAAGTGGCGTGTTTCGACCGTTTAATCGATGATACGCAAATTTCACTTCTTGCCCAACCAGCGCGTCATGATCTGAAAATATGGCTTGCTATCAATAAGAGCTCGTTAGCCGGGGTTGATGGTGGCATGGGAGCATTAGGCTTGGTCAAGGATGCAAAAATTCTACTCGAAGATGTGATAACACAGGCGCCGGAAACGCTGGACGGTTCGGCCCTAACGAGCCTCGCGACGTTGTACCACAAAGTGCCGGGCTGGCCACTCGCATTTGGTGATGACGATAAGGCTGCTGAGCTGTTTAAAAAAGCACTCGCGATCAACCCAGACGGCATCGATTCGAACTATTTTTATGGCGAATTTCTAGCGGATACCGGAAAAACAAATCTCGCTGTGGCATTCTTGAAGCATGCACAGCAAGCCCCTTCGCGGCCAGACCGGCCTCTCGCTGACCAAGGACGCCAACAAGAAATTATCCAAAAACTGAAGGAGCTTAATCAGCAATGAGGCTGTTACTCGTCGAAGATGATTGCATGCTAGGGGAGTCCATGGTGGCGTCGCTGCAGCGTCACGGCTATACCGTTGATTGGTTGCAGCGAGGAGGTGGTGTGGATGCGTTGTTAAATACCGAAAGTTTTACCGCTATCATTCTAGACTTAACCTTGCCAGACACTGATGGGCTTCATGTGTTGCGTAAAATTCGCCGCAAACATAGCGATATCCCTGTGATGATTTTGACAGCACGCGATGACATTGATGACCGTGTGAAAGGGTTAGATGGTGGAGCCGATGACTACATGATCAAACCTTTTGCGCTCGAAGAGCTATTGGCGCGTCTGCGCGTCATGATTCGGCGTATTTCCGGTTATGCCGATACCACGATGTCATGCCATGGCGTGACCTTGTCGATGGCAACGGGTGAAGTGGAGATGAAGGGTGCACCTATTCGGTTAACTCCTAACGAGTTCAAACTGTTATCCACACTGATGGCACATGCTGGCCGAGTAATGAGCAAAGATCAACTTCAACAAGCGCTTCATGGTATGGATGAGGGAATTAGTCCGAATGCCATTGAAGTCCATATTCACAATTTACGCAAAAAAACGGGTGGAACCTTGATTCAAAACATTCGTGGGGTTGGTTATATCATTGAGAAATAAACAGCGCCCACATTCAATAAAACGGCATCTTACATTCAGCACTGTGTGTGTGGTGGGGGTGTTAATGTTTGTCTCTTGGCTGCTGGTGTATAGCGAAGCTCGTCATGAAATTAATGAAGTCTATGACGCGCGATTGGGGCAATCGGCAAAAACGTTGGCGCTGTCGGTAATGAGCTGGGGAGATCAGCCGCCAGATAACTTTACACAAAGCTATACCCATTGGTTAAACGCGATCACTGCCAACGCAAAAGATGACGATACGACCACACCATTTGGTCACCCCTATGAAGATAATTTGTTTTTTCAGTACCGTGTTAACGATGCATTAGTTGCCAAAAGTCCGAACGCACCGGCGCAATGGATAGGGACATCGGACAACCCCGGATTTGATATGGTTACCGCAGCAGGTGAACAGTGGCGCACCTTCCTATTAGTATTCACACTGCCGGACAAACGGCAAGCGAGTCTGCTGGTGGCGGAAAAAGAGGCGATTCGCCAAGAGTTGATGACAGAAGTCTCGTTGACCATTGGCTTACCCCAGCTCCTATTGATCCCACTTTTAGCGGTTATTGTTGTGGTGTTAGTTAGCCGCGCATTTAGGCCGCTAGGCGAATTAAAAGAGACGATCGCTGCGCGCAGTGTTGATAATCTCGATCATATTCATGTATCACAACCCACCGTTGAACTCTCACCACTCGTCAAGCAGATCAATTATTTGTTTTCTCAGTTGAATAATGCCTGGGTGCGTGAAAAGCGTTTGGTCAGCACTGCGGCACACGAGTTAAAAACCCCCCTCGCGGTACTGCGACTCAATGCAGAAAACGCCTTGTCTGCGACCACAGACGCGGAGCGTGATAATGACTTGACCAATATTCTGACTGGCATCGATCGAACTGATCGCGTTATCCAGCAGTTGCTCATGCTTTCGCGGGTGGAGCAGCAAAAAAATACCGAAGTCACGCAGGTAGATATTGTTCCATTGTTGCGAGAACAAATCGCCGCGCTCGCACCGATGGCATTGACGCAACAACAGTCAATAGAGCTTGAAGGGCGAGAGAGCCTGTGGGTCAAAGGTCATCCTATAATGTTGTCAGTGTTATTTACTAACCTGATTGATAATGCAATTCGCTATGCAGGAAAAGGCGCATCTATCAGCGTGATCATCAGCCACTCAGCCAATACCGTCGTGGTGGAAGTGATTGATTCTGGCGACGCGATATCGGACGAAATTAAGAGCCGTATTTTTGATAAATTTTTCCGCGGTCATACCGAGAAAGGTGATGGGGCGGGGTTGGGAATGTCGATTGTCAAAGACATTGTGGAACAGCATCACGCGAGTATTATGATTCAAAGCCCGTACTTTTCTGACTATGGCAATGGTTTTACGGTGACTTTTCCAATGGTCTAAGCATGTGAGCATTCATAACCTTACGCCAACTGGTCGCGCAAGAAGCGGTGTAACGCCTTGACTGCGGGGGTGAGTTGTTGGCGCGACGGACATAATAGGTGGAGTGGAGCGAGCTCGCCTTGCCAATCGGTGCACAAGGGCACTAGCCGTCCTGCATTCAGATCCGCTTTGACATCGAGCGCCGATTTATAAGCGATCCCTTTTCCTGATAATGCCCATTGCCTTACCACGCCGCCATCATTGCTGGCGCGCCGCCCTGTCACACTGACTGCAATGTCTTCCTCTTGTCGATGAAACTGCCAACGGTTATAGCGCACTTCATTTAGCTCGTAGAACAGGCATTCATGGTGTTTCAAATCCAAAGGATGCGCGGGCGTTTTATGCTGGGCTAAATACTCGGGGGAGGCCACGAGCACCCGACGATTATCTTTAACCAACGGCATTGCGATCATACTGGAATCGCCCAACACACCATAACGAATCGCGATATCAATAGGCTGGGAAAATAACTTGGCTTGCTCGTCGGATAACGACAGGCGGGTACTGATGTTGGGGTAAAGCGACATAAACGCATCAAGCAGCGGAAGGATCACGTCACGGCCCAAATCAGACGGCGCGGAAATAAGCAGCGAACCTTGGATCTTATCGGCGTTTTGTAGTTGTTGTTGACCTTGTTGTAGCAAGTCTAACGCTTGTTCGCTGTAGCGCAGAAACTGTTCGCCTTGTTGAGTGAGTCGCAAACTGCGTGTTGAGCGCACAAAAAGCGGGCTGCCTAACTCAGTTTCTAACCGTTTTATGGCGGCACTGGCAACGGCGGGAGACACATCTAATTGTCTGGCCGCGCCAGTTAAGCTGCCGTGTTTGGCCGCTTCGACGAAGATAGCCAGATCTTGAAGTGCTTTCATTATCAAAAAAATGTTGAAAGAGATGTCTCTGTAGCATGGTTTTTCTTTGTGGTGATTGTCAATAGGCTGATAGCCACTTACTAACACTATCACGCTCGACCACCACAAGGAGATCAGCATGTCTTTGTTTGATGATTACCAACAGTCTGGACTGTCGCTCGCTAACCGCATTGTCATGGCACCAATGACGCGCGCTCGCACCGACCAGCCAGGCAATATTCCTAATGCGATGATGGCTGACTATTATCGCCAACGCGCTAGCGCAGGGCTTATCGTGACGGAAGCGACGCAAATTTCTCCACAAGGGCAGGGATATAGCTTTACGCCAGGCATTCATAGCGACGCCCAGATCGCGGGCTGGCGTCATGTCACGGATGCCGTACATGCTGAGGGAGGTAAAATCTTTTTGCAGCTGTGGCATGTGGGTCGTATGTCGCATCCCATTTTTCACGAAGACGGTTTGCCTGTCGCACCGTCGGCGTTATCTCCTGAAGCGAGTGTATGGATAGCTGACGAAAATGGCGGAAGCATGCGTCCGTGTCCTATCCCGCGTGCATTGGAAACCGACGAAATCCCACGCATTGTCGATGATTACCGGCAAGCCGCCTTGAATGCCGTAGAAGCGGGCTTTGATGGTGTCGAAATTCACGCCGCCAATGGCTACCTCATCGACCAGTTTCTACGCTCGACCTCCAATCATCGCGATGATCAATACGGCGGCAGTCGTGAAAACCGGATGCGCTTTTTGGTGGAGATCATGACAGCGATTAGTGAGGCGATTGGTGCGTCACGCACTGGGATCCGTCTGGCTCCTTTTATCACTGCGCGTGGAATGAACTGCCCTGACATTATTCCCACCATTCTTGAGGTGGCAAGCCATGCCAATCAACTGGGGCTTGCCTATTTGCATCTTGCCGAAGCGGACTGGGATGATGCGCCGCAAGTTGATGATGATTTCCGCCATCAGCTGCGCGCGCGGTTCGACAACGCGATCATTGTGGCCGGAAAATACGACCAACCCAAAGCAGAGAGCCTGATTGCTCGCGAGTTGGTGGATTTAGTGGCATTTGGTCGTCCTTTTATTGCCAACCCAGATTATGTCGCCCGTCTCCAACATGGCTGGCCACTGGCTGAATTTAACCCTCAGACCCTGTTTGGCGGCAATGAAGCAGGCTATGTCGACTATCCCAGCTATTCCGTCTCCCCCAGCTATCACACAGAATGAGGACAGCATCATGACAATACAAACGTTACCGACAGAGATGCATGCGGTTGGTTATCGCTTTGCGCACCCGATAGAAAAGGCCACATTGGCTGACATCATTTTACCCACGCCGATTCCTAACGATGATGACTTGCTGGTGGAAGTGAAGGCGGTTTCTGTTAATCCTGTGGATGTCAAAATCCGCGGCAACGTCGATGCACCTGAGGGACAGCATAAAGTGCTGGGGTGGGATGCGGCGGGCATAGTGCGTCAAGTTGGTCGCCATGTGACGGGGTTTCAGCCCGGCGATAGGGTGTGGTATGCCGGCGCGCTCGATCGGCCCGGATCGAATGGTCAATTCCAATGTGTGAATGCAAAAATAGCGAGTGCCATGCCTAAAACGCTGTCATTTGCCGATGCCGCCGCTATGCCACTGACTGCACTTACGGCGTGGGAGTTACTGTTTGATCGCTTAAAGGCCGGACTTGAGCCGGAGTCGAGCACTTTACTGATTGTGGGCGCAGCAGGTGGGGTGGGATCGGTGTTAACTCAGCTTGCGAAACAACTGACGTCGTTGACGGTGATCGGTACCGCGTCGCGACCAGAGAGCCAAGCGTCGGTGAAAAAAATGGGCGCCGATCATGTCATTGACCATGCTAAGCCCTTACAGCCGCAGCTTGATGCGTTGGGAGTAGAAGCGGTAACCCATGTCGCGAGTCTTAATCATACCGAGGCGCATTTGGAGCAGCTGGTAGATTGTCTGATCCCTCAAGGCAAACTGGCGTTGATTGACGACCCGGAACAGCTCGATATTCGAAAGTTAAAGAGTAAGTCGATTTCGTTGCACTGGGAGTTCATGTTCACCCGCAGTTTGTACTCGACGACTGACATGTACCAACAACATGTGATCTTGGCGAATGTGGCTAAATTGGTTGATCAAGGCGTGCTCAAGTCCACGGCCTCTCATCAACTAACCGGGCTTAATGCGGCGAATTTAACTCTTGCGCATCAAGCCGTAGAAAGTGGCCGAACAATCGGGAAATACGTCATCGCTGAACACTAACCTTCCTTGCTTGCATGAAGCCTTATGTGATCCGTCATAAGGCTTTTTGTATATAATGGTAGACAAAGTGCATCGATTTTTGATTTGATGCTCGAAAGATAAAAAAAGATTGGTTAGGTATGAAATTGTATAACGTGATTAAGGCTTACTTACTGGAAGCCATGATTCTCGGAGGCGCGTTCGCGCTAGGCGTGTGGCTAACCCTTTCAGGCTATTTGCTTCATTAGTGATGGTGAACGTTGGCACATTAAAAAGGGCTTTCTTTGCTTAATTCATTGCAGATTTCCACGATGGCGAGTGACAACCCTGAGCGGATCACCTGCTGTTGGCGCTGCAGTTGCAGCTGATAGAATTCGATATCTACGTCATCTTCCGGCGGGCCAATATCGAGCGAAAGCATGCCCATCGTATTCGCTTTGCGCAGCTTTTTGACGGCATCGAGTACCTTAGGATCGGTAAATTGGTAATCGTCGGCATCGTTACTCAGTTGGTTTTTAAGTTTAATGATCTGTTCAATATCGTGATAAGCGTCATCTGATAACACGCCTAGACCAAACAAGAGTTTTAATCGCACAGAAAGATCACCCAGCGGCCCAGTGTCGTGCAGTAAAGGCCCCACCACTGATTCCACCGCAAAGTTATCTTTGCGAAAAACCCGCTTGATTAAGCCATCAATAGCTGTCTCAAACGTATCCACCGCGGCAACAAAAAAGCCACGCACGGTTGGCGCTTGGTTTAATCGTTCAATGATGTCTGTTTCGTCGAAATTTTCTGCCATAGACTCAATACTGCTTATTGTTATAACGGGGGAGCTAAACTCCCCCTGTAAAATGCGCGGTTTACAATTGCTGGTACAGGGTGTTAATTGCCTCAACTTCAGGGCTTTCCTCTGCCAAGCCGGTGTATGTCGCTAGCGTCTTTCTTACGCCCACCTCAGCCAATGAAGCTTGAAGCTCTTCAGCTTGTGGATCGGTGTGATTGGTGTATTTCAATGCTGCGGCAATCCCTTTTAATAGGGCTCGGTTATCTGTGCCGTACTCTATTGTACCCAGTAATGGCTTGATAAGCCTATCGTTCTGACTTAGCTTTCGGATAGGCTGGCGACCAACACGATCGACCTCATCAACCAAATAGGGGTTTGAGAAACGCCCCAAAATTTTCTCGATGTACGCTTGGTGAGCGGCGCGGTCAAATCCGTAGCGTTGGATAAGCACTTCGCCGCTTTCTTGCATCGCTGTTTTCACCAAATCACGGATTTTCGGATCGGTAATGGCTTCACGAATGGTGCGGTGGCCGCTCAAGCAACCCAAATACGCCGTGATGCAATGGCCCGTGTTTAAGGTGAAAAGCTTACGCTCGACGAAGGCCATGAGGTTTTGTGTCTTCTCCATCCCTGCAATATCTGGGATTTCGCCTTTGAACTGTTGTTCATCCACAATCCACTCACTGAAGCTTTCTACCGTGACTTCTAAGGGATCATCGTTCGCCGCTTCCGCCGGCGGCACAATGCGATCAACTGCGGAGTCGACGAAACCAATCAGTGCGTCTGCTTTCTCATGTAATGCGGGGTCAAGGTGCTTATAGACTTCGCCTTTGAGATGCGACGTACCACGAATCATGTTTTCGCAGGCAATAATGTTTAGTGGGGCCTCATTGCCGGATGCGAAACGTTTTTCAATGCCAGTGGCAATGGTCTTGGCAATAATATCAAGCACATTAGGGCCAACAGCCGTGGTCACTAAATCCGTTTTTACGATTTTATCGATAACATCATCACTTGCCGAATTGACTGCCGTGATATGAGAAACCGTGTCGATATGGCAGTCGTTACCTACCACTTTGACGTTGTAGCTTTGTTTGTGACTGAGTTGGTCAATGAGGGGCGCATCGACATCGGCAAAGGTGACCTCGACATTGGCATCTGCGAGCAATTTTCCGATAAAGCCGCGGCCGATATTGCCGGCACCAAAATGAACAGCATTTTTCATAATATTTACCTCAAACTAAAAACGTTGGTGATGAGAGGCCACCGAGGTGACCTGCTTATTGGGTTGATTAATGGGATGACGTCATAAAGGTGACGCTTTCATCACTCAATAGATTGAGGATCTCGTCAATACTGTCAGTACTGGTGAGAATATCTATTGCATCAGGCTCATCTAACGCATTAGTAATGGCGGTAATTACTTGAATATGTTCATCGTTTTTGGCGGCAATGCCAATCACCAACTTAGCGATATCCTCTTTGTCGTCGGTGAACTGCACACCCGATGGATACTGACATACCACAATGCCGGTTTGCTTGACCCCGTCTTTTGCTTTAACGGTGCCATGAGGAACGGCGATCGACTCCCCGAGGTAAGTGGGGGTTAATGCCTCACGCTCAAACATCGCGTCGACATAGCTAGGCGCTACGTAGCCAAGTTTGACAAGTTGCTCACCGGCAAATCGAATCGCTTCATCCTTGTTTGTGGCCGTTAAGCCAAGATGAATGTTTTTACGCTGAAGTTGAAAAGCAGGTGCCGGGGTTGGCTCGAAACTGTCGTCATTTGCCGCCGTCGTCGGAACTTGAAGCACTTGCGGATCGTTGGCAGCGGGATACTGTGCGGCGAGAATTTGGGTAACCAACTGGCCGTAAACATCGCCGTCTAAAAAGTTATTGAGTGAAATATGGTGTGCGGTTGGCGCGTGAGTGCGCGCACGCTCGGTCAGATCTTTATGCGTGATCACAATCTGCGCATCCTCAGGCAGGCTATTGACCGCAATATTCGTGACACCAATATCTAAGCCTGCATTTTGCACCTTTTTGCGCAGCAAGCTGGCACCCATGGCACTAGAGCCCATGCCAGCATCACAGGCAACTAAAATATGCTTTACGTCAGCAAAGTTAACTGTGGCTTTAGGCGCAGAAGAGGGGGCGGAGGTGCTTGCTTTAGCGCCTGATTTCATGTCTTTCATTTTGGCGGTCGCCTCATCAAGTGAGGCCTCGTCACCTTCACCCTCTGTGCTTTTCTGTGTTTTCATCAGTAAAGCGGCGACCACAAATGACACGCTGGCTGCGGCAATAATTGAAGCCAAGACGCCGACAATTGAGCCTTTTTGCGTCATTAACAGCACAGCAAAAATAGAGCCTGGCGAAGCGGGCGACACAATACCTGCATCAAACATAGTGAGAACGAACACACCTGTCATACCACCCGCAATTGCGGCCAGAATAAGGCGTGGATTCATCAGAATGTAAGGGAAGTAGATTTCGTGAATACCACCGAAGAAGTGAATAATGGAGGCACCGCCCGCGGTTTGACGTGCGGTGCCTTTGCCAAACACCATGTAGGCAAGCAAGATGCCTAGACCAGGACCTGGGTTTGCCTCAATGAGGAAGAAAATAGACTGGCCAGCCTCTGAGGCTTGCTGGATCCCAAGTGGTGAGAAAATACCGTGGTTGATCGCATTGTTGAGGAAAAGAATCTTAGCGGGCTCAACAAAGATAGAGGTCAGTGGTAACAGGTGTGCTGAGACCAAAAACTCCACACCTGCCGCAAGGCCACTGGATAAGAGTTTTACGAACGGGCCGATAAGGAAGAATGCGATAATCGCGCAAAGCATACCGATAATGCCGGCGGAGAAGTTATTTACTAACATCTCAAACCCGCTTCTCACTTTGCCATCGACATAAGCATCGAATTTTTTGATCGCCCAGCCGCCGAATGGACCAACCATCATCGCGCCCATAAACATGGGAATGTCAGTGCCGACAATCACCCCCATGGTGGTAATCGCACCGACAACCGCACCGCGTTCGCCGCCAACAAGTTTACCGCCGGTATAGCCGATCAGCAGTGGTAGTAGGTAGGTAATCATGGGGCCGACCATGGCCGCCAATGTCTCATTAGGGACCCAACCGGTCGGAATGAATAGTGCAGTAATAATCCCCCACGCGATGAATGCGCCGATATTGGGCATTACCATATTCGAGAGGAAGCGACCAAAATTCTGTATCTTGATCTTGGTGTCAGATGATATCATAACAATACCCCGTTTGATGTTCTCATTGAACGTGTGTGGTAGAACGGTTCGCCAAAACCGTCTGGCTAGTAAGTACCCAGTCAATTTACCACATATTTTTTCGAGAGAACTGATAACGGGGATTTATTGACTCAACTCTCACTATTCACTTCGCAACTATATGTTAGTCCAACATCTGTCACAAAAATAACATGTAAATTTAGCACAAAAAGCAAAAAACAAAATTGTCAATAAAAACTATATCGATATATATCACATTTGTGATTTTTTGGTTTATAAAATAAATAGTGATGTAGATCACTATTTATTTTTTTAGAATAGTGAAATAAAAAACTAGAGTGATAAATATCACACTACTAGTCTGGTCAATAATGATTCATAAAGTGATAAAGATCACACTTGTATTTTTATTACGAATAAGGTCGGTGTCGTGTGAGGTAGAAACCAAGCTCAATCGCGTTGAGCCTGGTGAGTTAAAATGCCAAGGTAGCCATTACAGACAAGAGAGTTAATACGCTCCTGCGCTGTAGATAAGCTCGTAACTGTGGCTGTAGATCTCCAAGATATTGCCAAATGGGTCTTCCATATAGATCATGCGATAGGGCTTCTCTCCAGGATAGTAATAGCGTGGTTTCTCCATGCGTTTCTTACCACCCGCCTCAACAATACGTTCAGCCAGTGCTTCAACGTTAGGATCTTGCACGCAGAAGTGAAAGACGCCCGTTTTCCAGTACTCGAAATTGTTGTCAGGGTTTTGCTGATCTTTGAATTCAAATAGCTCGACACCCACTCGGTCACCGGTCGATAAATGGGCAATACGAAAGCGCTCCCAACCTTGACCAAACACATCGGTACACATCGCTCCAATTGCACTATTGTCTTCGACAATCTCGGTAGGTGTCATAATGAGATACCAGCCAAGCACTTGCGTGTAAAATTGAACGGCTTTGTCCAAATCAGGTACCGAAATACCAATGTGTGAAAATGTACGTGGATAAGGGGTTGGCATGCGTTGCTCCTTCTAAGATGACATTGTCAGTGGTTGCAAGCATGAGGTATCACAAACATAATGTTAAATTATGGTTTGCAATAGTTATGATGACAATTTGTTATGGTTAACCCTGTTTGGCTGAAAACCTTTTGCACCCTGGTAGATGTTGGCAGTTTTACCAAAGCCGCTGATAAGTGTTTTATGACCCAATCAGGCGTCAGTCAGCACGTGCGAAAGCTCGAAGATGCTTTATCGACCACCTTACTGATTCGGAGTAAAAAGGGTATTGTCACGACGGAGGCTGGAGAGCAACTCTATCGTCAAGGCAAAGATGTACTACAAACACTCGATAACCTAGCCGTTAACATCAGCCAGGATCCCGGTTATGAAGGGGAGGTGCGTCTTATGTCGCCGGGAAGTGTTGGTCTCTATTTATACCCTCATTTGCTCGATCTCCAGGTGACGTATCCGACACTTACGATTAACTATCGCTTTGCGCCAAATGGCGATATTCATAATGCCATCTTGAACAACACCATTGATATTGGCCTGACAACCGCATGTCCCGTTAATCCAAATATTCAGTCTGAACCCATCGGGGAAGAGCCGTTGTTGCTGGTGACACCGCGCCATGTTAAATCCCCGACTTGGGAAACACTCTGCCAACTAGGATTCATTGATCATCCAGATGCGAGGCATCACGCCGAGTTATTACTTGGAGCGAACTTCGAGCAATACCAAACGGCACAGTTGCGTCCCATCAAGCAATCTGGCTTTTCTAATCAAATTGGTCTTATCTTACTACCCGTTGCACGCGGACTCGGCTTTACCGTGTTACCCGCCAATGCCGTCGCCGCTTTTGCTCAACAAGCGGCCATCAAAGCTCACCATTTACCGACACCGGTCAGTGAAACTTTATATCTCTGCGCTTTTGCCGGACGCCAGCTGCCCCAGCGCGCGATCAATATTTCAAACGTTATTAAAGAGCAGGTCAGTGATTCAATTGGCATGCATACATAATAAATGCGAAGAGTGACTTCATAACTAAGTGACAGTGTCACGTGCTGCGCGTGGACGACGCTTCTCCTGTCTTCTAATCTCTAAGAGTGCAAAGATAATCTGAGGTGGCAATGTGACGAGATGGTGGATATTAATGGTTTGCTGGTTGCCGTTGAGTGCGCTGGCAAACACACTGACTGTTGCATACCGCGATCATACGGGCGCGATGTCATCCGCGACCAAAACGATCGTCGAGCAGGTTTTTAACGCCGTTGACTCAAACATCGAACTATCTTGGATAGAAATGCCGCTAGCGCGAGCGGAGAATGCACTCGCTAAAGGGATCATTGATATTGACTTTGGTCGCACGCGATTGGTCTACCAAGACACGCCTCAGGTGCTTTATCCCACAGAATCACTGTTCTCCGTTGACTATTATTTGTTTGGGCACACGTATGTGCTTAATCCTGAAGATTATCAACGTGTGGTGGGGGTGATTGGTGATCAATTGGCGCTGATGATTGCGGATAGATATCAGTGGGATATGGTGCCCGTAAGAACTGAACGGGCTGCGTTAAACATGGTGAATAGTAATCGTGCACAGGCGATGGTGGGCTATGTGGGCATCGCAAGTATGCTCGAAAAAGAGCAACTGACGACCGTACGCATGGCAGACAGTCCTGTCGAATCCATTCCCATTTATTTGGCGATTCATCAGCGGCATCAAGCTCTTATTGAGCCACTGAACGCTAGTATACGCAAAATGAAAAAGAGCGGAGAAATAACCGCTCTACTCGAAAAACACGGCATCCCTCATTGAGATGCATTTTCTATCCGAAGTTTCTGCTCGCGTACTTTACGACGCAATAGCTCCGTATAAATTGGTTGTCCACCAAGCAACTGTGCGACCAAGGTGGCACCGAGGGTGGTGATGATTAACGGCAAAATCAGATAATAGTTGTTGGTCATTTCAATCACCAGCAAAATACCGGTAATCGGCGCGCGCACGGTCGCGGCGAACAGAGCGCCCATGCCCGCAATCGCAAACATACCCGGCTCTATTCCCATATCAGGGTACATATTGGCAACCACTAACCCATACACTGTGCCTAACAAGGTCCCTAGCGCCAGCATGGGCGCAAAAATGCCCCCAGGCGCACCCGAGCTAAAGCAAATCACTGTCAGTAATGTGCGTGCCATAAAGATAAACAGCAGGGCACTGATTGAATAATTGAGGGTGACGAAATCTGGCACTAAATTAATGCCACCATGGGTCAGCTCAGGCGCATAGATAAGTAGCAAGCCAAAAAAGCCGCCTAACGTGGCACCCACTAACCAGATCCGTTTTTGGCTTTTCTGATAAAAGCGTTGGAAAAAATCCTGAAAGCGCATAATCAGAAAATTAAACAGTACGCCAAATACCCCAAAACAGCAGCCCAGAACGAGAAAGAACCACAGCGAAATAAGTGGCGGCGTTTCGTATTGTGGTAATACAATTACCGCCTCTTGGCCATTGATATAGCGAAAGACGATATCGGCCATAATCGCAGCAATGATCACCGCTTTAATTGAAATTAAGGTATAGCGAAATTGTGGTCGCATTTCCTCAACCACAAACATGATAGCCGCCAATGGAGCATTAAAAGCCGCCGCCAGCCCCGCTGCAGCACCGGAGGCGAGCAAGGTTTGGTTACTGTTTCTGTCTTTGATGCGGCAGGTATCGGTGACCATTCGGCCAATATTGGCACCAATTTGCACGCTTGGGCCTTCGCGGCCGAGAATCATGCCAGAGCCTAACGCGCCTAAACCGCCAAAAAACTTCACTGGAATAACTCGCCACCATCGAGAGGGACGGATGCCTTCCATCGCGCCCTCAACCTCTGGGATCCCCGAACCTGCCGCTTCAGGGGCAAAACGATGAACAAGCCAATAGCCGAGTAAGGCGAGCCCCGCGCTAATAAGAAACGCGAGCACACCCAATGGAATCATCGAGTTGATGTTACTGTCTAACCATTCGGTTCTGGACTGAGACAGTGAGTGGATGGCGAGCTCGAAAAGGGTGACTACCACGCCGCCTAAAAAGCCAATGACTACCGCGAGTAAAAGGATAGAAACGGGCGTTTTGTCGCGAGACCATAATTTATCAAAGAAAACACTAGATTTGTAAAAGATGGCTCTCTTCTTGCCTGTTTTACTTACAATTTTCATCTGTGTGAACGCAAAGTGTGAAAAGAAAAGTGACGATGTACGGTGGCACAACTTCCTACGCCAACATCGTGCTGGGAACGTCCTATTCCCTGAGAGAACGCATTTATACTACGCCAATTAATGGAACATGCAAGCGCTCGACAGATACTTCATTGTCCAGTGATAAAGACAAAACCCGCGGGAGTAAGCGATACACTAACGAGGCAGCCGTAAGCGAACATTTTTATACGTTTTATCGGTGTGCACCGTATTGTCAGCCAGCGTACCACCTTTGTCAGCGCCAATAATTGATTTGAATTAGATCACAGTTTGTTGCGCTGAAAATGTCCGCAGCCGTGATATCGGATGGGTAACCGCGGTGTGGCCATGCCAGAGCAGCAAAGGCATGGCCATCGTCATTGGTTTAGCGGGGCGTCATTGGCCTTGAATAGCGGCAAGGCTATCGCCGATCGCTATCAGGCGCTCCAAAATACGCTCACCATCGACGCCGATGCCGTTGTGTTCGTACTCGTTGGTCATCCACGCTTGGCTGTTGGCAATCTTCGCCAAGGTTTGGCGGGAGTAATCAAACTCAACAAACATGTCATCCACATAGGTGGCACAGGCAAGCGGTACCGTGTTGTGCTTGAGCACCTCGAGATCATAAAGCGCCGGCCAATCGGTTTTTTCCGCCAACAACATCGCGGCCTCTCTGAGTGGTTTGAGCGTGGCAAGTTGATCAAACATCCACGGATAGACCATTTCGCCGGTAAACCGGAACGGTTGATCGGGCTGATAGTGGAACTGCGGGAACTGATCGCGTATTCGATGGGCTGACCACTGCGAGGCCTCCTGCTGGCAGTAAATCGATTCATGCAAAATAGCGTAGAAAGGGTTGGTTAAATACCCTTGTTCTGCCTGCATTGCATCAAGGAATGGATAGCTCAGCACACGCTCGCCATTCACCTCAATAAAGGCTCGTTCCAATAAATAATAAAGCGGCAGCCCCGCATGACCGCGGCCGAGATTTAGGCCAATGGTCTGGAACTGCTCCACCGTAAACGGCTGACCGTTTGGCAGCGTCACCGCATTGTTTTGCAAATACTGGGCAATCTCGTGGCAGCGGGCTTGTGCATCGGGGAACTGAGCGAAAAACTGCTGGTTCTTATCTTCCACGCGCTGATAGGTTTTTTGGTACACCCTATCGGTATGCCCTTCAATCGGCGGAATACCGCCGGTGACAAACGCGCGCGATAGCGATTGCGGAAAGAAAGATAAATAGGTGAGCGCACAGAACCCACCAAAGCTTTGACCGAGGATCGCCCATTGCTTGATACCTAACGTCTCACGCAAACACTCGGCGTCTTTCACGATGCTATCGGCACGAAAATGGCTCAGATAGTCCGCTTGCTCCGCAGGCGTAAGATGGGCAAGCGTTTGGTGATTCACCGGCGAGCTTAAGCCCGTGCCGCGTTGGTCGAGCAACAACACGCGGTAATCGTCTAATGCCCGTTTTAACCAACCGCTCGCGCCATTAGGGCGAGGCGATTCCATGCCAGGTCCACCTTGAAAATACACTAGCCAGGGTAACGCTTGCTCATTTTTACGCGTATCGACGATTTCGCGGGCGAAAATCGAGAGCGAGGGGCTGTTAGCGTCATTATGATCCAGCGGCACATCAACATGATGGCTGCGATAACGGAGATGGCGATCCCACAGATCTTGCATGGTAATTCCTTTATAAACAAAAAGATGACGCGAGATAGATTACCAGAGATGGTGATGAGCAGCGAGCGCGTTTCATCCAAGCAACGCGCTATATTTTTGTGATGCTCGTCACCTTTCTATTTACTTAGCCTGCTAACTATTTTATAGTGTCTGCCTGGTATTACTTAGCCTGCTAAGTATTTTCACGATGGAAGGAAAACTCGATGACATCGCCCAATCCCGAACACATGTCTATCGCTGAGCACTTAGGGCGCACGGCGCGATTATGGCGCCGTGTGGCGAATTCAGAGCTTGAGCCTCTGGGGCTGAGCTATCCACGTTGGAGTGCGCTTTGGATGTTGCGCCGATTGGGGGATGGCATCAGCCAAAGTGAATTGGCACAGGCGCTGGAAATTGAACTGGGCTCTTTGATGCGCACGTTGAAGCATTTAGAAGCGCAGGGGCTGATCACACGGCGCTGCTCGCCCGAGGACAAGCGCACCCGTACGGTGCATGTCACCGACAGTGGTAGTGACTTAATGTCGCGCATCGAAGCGCGGGTATTGCGGGTGCGCAAGCATTTGCTCTCTGGTATTGCGGCTGAAGATTTTGACGCCTTGGAGCGGGTGTTGGTCACCATTAATCAAAATGCAATGGACTATACCGCCACCACCGAAGACGACTGCGGCACAGAAGAATAGGTAATAGAGGTAAGAAGTACGAATGACACCGGATGAAAAATTTGCACGTTGGGTAAAAGTGGCCGCCCTCAGTTTTGTTTTGATTTTTGGCTACTTTTTGGTCGCCGATAACTTGATGCCGCTGACGCCTCACGCGATGGTCACGCGCACGGTGACTAAAGTGGCCCCGCAAGTCAGTGGGCCGGTCAGTGCGCTGGCGGTAGAAAACAACCAACGGGTTCACCAAGGCGATATTCTGTTTCGGATTGAAAGTGCGCCTTATCGCATTGCGGTCGACCAAGCCAAACTCGCCCTTGCCCAGGCAAGACAGACTAACGCTCAATTGGATGCTTCACTGATGGCCGCGCGGCAAGACGTCTCAGCATTGGCATCGGTCTTGGCACAAAAAGCGCGTGAAGCAAAACGCTTAAAAGCTTTGTTCGCTAAAAATGGTGTCTCGCAGCAGCAACGTGATGATGCGATCAGTGCGGCTAATACTGCCCGTGCTAAATGGGAAGCCGCGAAAGCGCGCGTCAGTGCCCTTCAAATTCAACGTGGCGGTGACGGTGCCAGCAATATCGCCGAACAAGTGGCGCTGAGTAAACTAAAAAAAGCCCAGCTTAACCAATCCTACACCACTGTTAGAGCCAGCCATGATGGGGTGGTAACCAACTTGCAGCTGGATGTAGGGGTTTATGCCAGTGCGGGTAAACCGCTGATGGCCTTGGTGTCTGAACGCGCCGATGTGATTGCCGACTTTCGCGAAAAAAGCGTACGCGATGTGCACACCGGCACGCCAGTGAATGTCACTTTTGATAGCGAGCCGGGCAAACTTTACGCGGGACACGTGAGCAGTGTCGATGCTGGGGTCAGTGCCGGACAAATCGACGCCAATGGTCAACTGGCGTCACCGTCTAACTCCAACCGTTGGGTGCGTGATGCGCAGCGAATGCGCCTGCACATTCAGCTCGACGAATGGCCTGGCCACTCGTTGCCAACCGGGGCTCGCGCCACGGTACAGTTAATGCCTGAAAGCGCAGTAACGCAGTGGCTGGCCCGTGCGCAAGTTGGCTTTTTGAGTATGCTGCATTACATCTACTAAGGGGAGCTGATGATGAGGTTATGGCATCACCCCTTAAGTGATAACGATGTGCGCCAGTGCGCGCGCATTGCCACCGGTGCCACGCTCGGATTTGCGGTGTGTAAGTTTTTCGGTTTTAGCTTCGGGGTGTTTTTTACTGTCACGCCGATGTTGTTGCTTGGACTTGTACCCGTGATTAACGGTCGTGCCGCGCGTCAATTGCTCGCCTCCGCGGTGATCAGTGGGATAGAAGTCGGGCTGCTAGGCGGATTGTTTGGCGCGCACCCTGGATTAATGACACCGCTGGTGTTCTTGCTTTTCACCTATAAGTTTGCCTGTATGTCCAAAGGGCGCTTCTTTCTTTTTGGCGCCAACAGTGTGTTAAGCCTGAGCATTATGCTGCACTTTGCCAGCTATCCCGATTTACCGATTAACACCTTAATCTTCGGTAACCTGGGCGCGAATGTGTTATCGGTCGCGGTGGCGTATTTAGTGACCTGGTTAATTCCCGATGTCACGCCACGTCAGCCGCCCGCCGCGCCCGCAGGAGGAAAACAATCGCACCGGATGCGACACGAAGCGCTGATGGGCGCAACCTTGGCCACGGTCTCGTTTTTCATCTTCCAGTTGTTTGACTTGCGCGATTCGATTTCAGCGCAAGCCACCACTGTGTTGCTACTGTTCCCGATGCATTGGAACGGATCGCTCAGCTATGCACGAAAGCGGGCGATAGGCACTGTACTGGGCGTCGCTTATGGGATTGGTTGCCAAGTCATTTTATATGATTGGTTTAATGTGCTGATCTTAGTGATCCCGCTGCTATGGATAGGCACCATGCTGTTTGCCAACGCCCACTTAAAGGAGGCCGGGGGATCAGGCGTGGGGTTTGGTGCCATGGCTACGCTTGGGATCTTATTCGGGCAATACTTAAGCCCTAATCAAGACTTTATGTATGATGCCTTATACAGAGTGAGTAGCAACCTGGTGGCTATCGTGCTCACCTTGATGTTGTGTTTTATGGTGCACAAGCTGCTTAACTGTTTTTCCGCGACTCGGTTTGGTGCCGCGTAAGCGTTTGAACCAACAAAGTTATTCCTCGCTTTAGTCAATCGATAATGGTTATTTTTGCGGTAAACATCCCATCCTAATTTGACTTTTGCGAGGTATCGCTTGTTTCTCCTCCGACCTGTCGCTATGCTCCATGGCAGTTATGATGCACAGATAGGAAGTCAGCGAAGTGAAAAAACTCATCCTGATCGTGGTATGCGCCATGTTTGCCGTTGCGGCGATTGCCAGTATCACCGCAACCACCTTTATCTCGCATGACGAGATAGACAACATTATTCTCAAGCGTTCGCAAGCACAGGCTGAGCTCCTGGCCGATCGTGCTGAATACATTTTAGAAAACTCTTCCACCCCCACCGCCGATTTACAAGACATGGTGTCGGATCTTAAAGGTCGCGACGACATCAGCTATGCGGTAATGATTGATAAAAACATCAAAGCCATTGCCCACAGCGACACCCAAAAGCTGGGCAAGGTGTATAGCGATAACTATACCGTCGCGGGTGCTGGCCAAGGCCAACCGCAGCATTCTCGCTGGTATGCCGATGTGCAAGATGTGTGGGTGTACGACATCATGATGCCGGTTTATGTCGATGGCCGCCTGTGGGGCGCGTTTGATGTTGGTATCCCGATTACGGAAGTCGACGCGGCTGCCAACGGTATCGCTATTGCCCAGCTCACCGCGATTGGCTTGATTTTTATCGGCTGTACTCTGGTGTTGGTATGGCTGTTGGGCCGTTTATTCGCGCCACTAAAAGGCCTAGAGCATGCGCTGGCGGATATCTCCAAAGGCGACGGTGATTTAACGGTGCGCTTGCCGGTGACGGGCAACAACGAAATTACCCACATCTCAGAGGCGTTTAACACCTTTGTGGAAAAAATCGACCAAATCATCGCCAACGTGGTGGAAACTGGTGAAGAGCTGGGGCGTTCGGCTGAATCGCTACGTGATAAAGCGGCGCACTCGCTGAAACGTGGCGAGTCGCAAAGCGAGCAAGCCTTGCTGGTGGTCACCTCAATGAACGAAATGATCGCCACCATTAACGAGATCTCACAAAGCGCCTCGAATGCGGCAGATTCAGCTTCGTCGGCCAACAGTGAAACCGAAGCCGGTAAGCAAACCTTGAGCGAAGCAACCGCGACGATTAACCAGCTCGACACTGAGATGGACAATATGTCGACGGTGATCACCTCGTTGGCCGAACGCACCCAATCGATTGTGTCGATTCTGGATGTGATCCGGGGGATCTCCGAGCAAACGAACTTGCTTGCCTTGAACGCAGCGATTGAAGCGGCGCGTGCCGGCGAAGCGGGACGTGGCTTTGCGGTGGTGGCTGACGAAGTGCGCAGCCTGGCGACCAAAACGTCGCAATCGACCGAAGAAATTCAATCGACCATTGATCAGCTTCAGCAAGAAGCGAAAAATGCGGTTGATGCCATGGATACCAGCAAAGCGCTGACCACCGAGGGCAACCGTGCCACCGAGCAAGCGTTAACCGCTTTAGAAAGTATTGCCATGCAAGTCAGCACCATCTTGGACATGAACACCCATGTGGCGACGGCGACCGAAGAGCAATCGAGCGTGGCCAATGAAATCAACGTTAATATGGATACGGTCAACCAAGCGGCGCAAGCAGGGCTGGATGATAGCCACAGCCTTGAGGCCAGCAGCCAAGACTTGGCCGGTTTGGCGCGCACCTTGGACCACCATGTCGGCGCATTCAAAATCTCGGCCATTAAACCCTCCGGGAGCACATTGCGGGCGGCACGCGACTAATTCAGCGTGTACCTAAAGCAAGATAAATCGCTAGCCCTGTGCTGGCGATTTTTTTGCTTCATCATCAAAAAAGCAGAAGTTACTAAACACCTGCTCGTAGCTGCTGGGCGGGTAAATGCTCGGCCAGAAATGCCAACCACGCTGAGACCTTAGGCTGTAATTGACGTCCACTCGGATACAGCGCCCAAATGCCTTCATCATCTACCCGATAATCGGTTAACACTTCTTCCAACTCGCCGCTTGCCAACGCGGGTTGCACGTAATAATGCGGCAGCTGCGCCAATCCTAAACCGTGCTTGGCCGCATTGAGCAGCGCCACGCCTGAATTGCAGCGCAACCGGCCTGACACGGTTAACGTGCGCACCTTGCCGCCGCTTTGGTAGTGCCAATGCTCGTTCGACCCCACTAAGCAGCTGTGATGACTGAGCGCACTGGGCGACTCGGGGCGGCCATGTAAAGCCAAATAGTCCGGACTGGCGCAGATGGTTAATTGCCGCGACCCGAGTCGCTTGGCTTTCAGGCTTGAATCGGGCAAGTGGCCAATGCGGATCGCGACATCGGTGCCGGTATCTGTCATATCTACTCGCCGATTGGTTAGATGTAAATCCACCGCCACTTGCGGATAGGTCACCATAAATGGCGCGAGCAGCGGGGCGATATACTGTTCACCAAAGTTAACCGGTGCGGTGACACGAATAGGCCCGGCAGGTAACGACTGAGCTTGAGTAATGGTTTGTTCGGCATCCACCAACGCCGCGATCAGCGGTCGGCAGCGTTGATAATAGAGCTCACCCTCATCGGTTAACGACACCTTCCGCGTAGTACGATGAAACAGCTTCACTCCTAAATACGCCTCGAGCGCAGCCACCCGGCGACTGACTGACACCACTGTGGTATCGAGTTTATTGGCCGCTTGGGTGAAGCTACCATGCTCGGCGACCGATAAAAATTCGTTAAGTCCTTCCCAATGGGGCGCCATTGCTGTCTATCCTGTCATTATTCACCCATATACATTATTACGTGAGTGAAATAATAATTTTCAAATTTGCAGGATTATAACTAAATCTAACTTGGTTAGCATAGTCAGGTACGCAATTGACAAGCACAGAAAGGAACCTTCAATGGCACTCTCAATCCAGCCAGGACAAACACATATCAAATCCAAAGCCGCCGTCGCATGGGGACCAGGCCAACCACTGAAAATGGAAGAGGTCGACGTTGAATTGCCTAAGCCGGGTGAGGTGTTGGTCAGAATCGTCGCTACCGGTGTGTGCCATACCGATGCGTTCACCTTATCGGGCGACGATCCTGAAGGCGTCTTCCCCTCGATTCTTGGCCACGAAGGCGGCGGAATTGTGGAAATGGTCGGCGAGGGCGTCACCAGCGTAGAAGTGGGCGACCATGTGATCCCGCTTTACACCGCGGAATGTGGTGAGTGTAAATTCTGCCAATCTGGCAAAACCAACCTATGTGGCGCGGTACGTGAAACTCAAGGAAAAGGCCTGATGCCAGACGGCACTTCGCGCTTTTCGATTAACGGCGAGACCATTTTCCACTACATGGGCTGCTCGACCTTCTCGGAATACACCGTATTGCCAGAGATCTCACTGGCGAAAGTGAGCAAAGCTGCACCGCTCGAAGAAGTTTGCTTGCTTGGCTGTGGCGTGACGACCGGCATGGGCGCAGTCATGAACACTGCCAAAGTAGAAAAAGGCGACACGGTGGCGATTTTCGGTTTGGGTGGCATTGGCCTATCTGCTGTGATTGGCGCGCGTATGGCTGGCGCGAGTCGCATCATTGGCATTGATATTAATGAAAGTAAATTCACCCTTGCCAAGCAACTGGGTGCCACCGATGTGATTAACCCGCAAGACTACGATCAGCCAATTCAACAAGTGATTGTGGAGATGACCGACGGCGGCGTTGATTATTCGTTTGAATGTATCGGTAATGTCGATGTGATGCGCCAAGCGCTGGAATGCTGCCACAAAGGCTGGGGCGAATCAGTGATCATTGGGGTTGCTGGCGCAGGCCAAGAGATTTCGACCCGTCCGTTCCAGCTGGTGACAGGGCGCGTCTGGAAAGGCTCGGCATTTGGTGGCGTTAAAGGCCGCTCGGAGCTGCCCGGTATTGTCGAGCGCTACCTCGATGGTGAGTTTGGCTTGCAAGAATTTATTAGCTACACCATGGGCCTTGATGAAGTAAACCGCGCCTTTGAACTGATGCACGAAGGCAAAAGCATTCGCAGCGTGATCCACATGGACCAATAACAGGACGGCCGCCGTGGCAACGCGGCGGTAAAATAACCATGCAACTAGAAAAAATAAGCGAAAGTAAAGTCGCAGGCGGTTGGCACCAACGTTGGCAGCATGACTCAAGCACCACCAACGGCAAAATGACCTTTGCGATCTTTGTGCCAGAGAAAGCGAAAGAACAACCTGTGCCGGTGCTTTATTGGCTCTCGGGCCTGACCTGCACCGACGAAAACTTTATGCAAAAGGCCGGCGCGTTTAAACAAGCCGCCACCTTGGGCATGGCGATTGTGGCACCGGACACCAGCCCGCGCGGTGAGGGTGTGGCGGACGCCAACCAATACGATCTCGGCCAAGGGGCGGGGTTTTATGTGAATGCCACCCAAGCGCCGTGGCAGTCGCACTACCAGATGTATGACTACGTTGCTTACGAACTGCCGGAGCTGATTGAATCGCACTTTGCGGTCAACAACCAGCGCGCGATTGCTGGACACAGCATGGGCGGCCACGGCGCGTTAGTGATTGGTTTGCGTAACCCCTCACGCTACAGCAGCATTTCCGCGTTCAGCCCGATTTGTCATCCCACCGAGTGCCCGTGGGGCAAACAGGCCTTTAGCGCCTATTTAGGCGATGACGAACAAACATGGCAAGCCTACGATGCCACCGTATTACTCGCCCAAGGCCCCACCGCCATGCCGATGCTGGTGGACCAAGGCGATAAAGACGGCTTTTTGGCCGAGCAACTAAACCCGCAAGCCCTGAAAAAAGCGGCCGAGAAACACAACTCCCCGCTCACCTTGCGCATGCAATCCGGCTACGACCACAGCTACTTTTTCATCAGTACCTTTATTGATGAACACCTCGCCTTCCATGCCACTCGCTTTGCGCGGTAAGGCACAAACCACGTCGAGACCCAAGCGGCCACCCAGGCCGCTTATTTTTGCACCCATTTCACAAAACATGGCTTGGCTAACACTTTGGACAATAGCGCACGAAAAGCAAAACAACGCTTGATACACTAGTGCGAAAAGTAGCCAATAAATGGCGTGTTAGGTGCCGACAACTGATCGGCGGTAGCGTGGTGAGTGGATGGGTGGTTACAGCTTAACGCTTGGGGATAGTGTGAACACTCGAGTGGAGATAGGCAGTGTGCGCACTATCTCGGAAAAGAGATATGCATGATATGCAATAAATTCTCTTTATAACAGTCAGTTAGTAAGGTAAGAGTGCGTATAATGATTTTGGGTAATCGCTTATGCGCACTAATACAATGTTACATTTTAAACTAAGCACACTATAAGGATATCGTTATGTCAAACCATGTATTAATTGCCTTAGCAAAGAGAAAGCCATTCGCAGCCACTCCTGAAATGCCGGAGGGATGTCGCTACGATTACGGCAGAGGTCTTTGGACGAAAGCAAATGATGTTTTGGTATCGCATGGCTCTGAATTCGGTGTGCAGGTCACCAAGAAATGCGACGTCGAAACTGGCGAGGATCAAAAAGGAGAATGAGTAAGTTCTGTTTGGTTCTTTGTAGCAAGTATGATTTTTCCGTTGATCTTGTGATCCAAGAGTTAGAGAAAATCGGTGCCGATTATATCCGTCTGAATAAGGAGGAACTGTCTGACTATTTCATAAATATTGACCCCGTAAAGAGAGTTTTAACGGTGAAGGGGCATGGGATAAATAGAGAGGTATCTAATGTTACCTCAGTATGGTTTAGACAGCCAGTTTTTATAAGAAATACTCCTGCACACGCGCTTGCGTTAGAGGAGCAACTTTCTCGATCTCAGTGGGCAGCATTTTTAAGAGGCCTCATTGTATTCGAAGATGCTATATGGATGAATTGGCCAGCCAGTACTTATTCTGCTGAATCTAAACCATATCAGTTGATGTTGGCCTCAAAAATCGGTTTCAAAGTACCAGGAACAATGATTGGTAATGATTCAAACTATTTCGATAAATTCGATGCCGATATAATCGTAAAGTCTCTAGACACTGTGCTTTTGCGTGAGGGCGAAGACTGTTTGTTTACATATACATCGAGTATTACAAGCAAAGAGTTGAACGAAGACAATACAAAAATAGCTCCATTGACGGTACAGGAATTCGTTTACCCGAAAACTGATATCAGGGTGACTGTTATCGGGGAAAAAGTACATGCAGTCAAAATAACATCGTCTGGAAGTGGTATCGATGAAGACTGGAGGCTACTAAAAAAAGAAGAGATTGAGTATACGGATATCAAATTACCACCTGCTATCGTTGGTTATTGTAAAGGGATCGTCAATGAAATGGGTTTGAGATTTGGAGCGATCGACCTGATTGAAAGCAATGAAATCTACTATTTCATCGAAATTAATCCTACAGGTGAGTGGGGGTGGCTTTCGACTGATAATCGGCCAATTGAAAAAGATATTGCAAATATGTTAGCTGGATAGATCTAATGAGTTTTATTCATCTACTCCAAGAAGCATTTCCGTTCTTTCATTTAAAAGGAATATATGAGAGAAAGCTACAGGACGCAGGTAAGGTATTGAATCAAAGATATTCCTATTACTTTAAGCTTGAAGAAGAAACTGTATCTGATCGCCTCAAAGAAGAGCATCAGAGGTCACAAAAAATAGACGATAAAACCTCCAAATTCACATTGGGATTGAGTGTCTGCCTAACCGTCCTGGGTGTTGCGGCAACGGTGGTAGCGAGGCTGCTACCGGCACATGATTTAAAACCGCTCGTTGTTATATTTCTCAGTATATGTTCACTATATATGTTGGCCGGAGGTATTGTCTCTTTGGGAGCATTCAAGCTAATGCCAACTTATGGTTATGGAACTCTTTACGAGTATCGGAAAGCAAATAATGGCCCATCTGAAATAGTTAAGGCACTAATTGGCCAAGAGAATATAAACTTGGTTAAGCAAGTTAGGAATCAAGTTGCCTACCTGTGCATTAGAAATGGATTTGTAATGCTTTTGTTTTCGTTACTCATGATTTCAGCGATATTAACTCATAATGCCTATTTGAATATGTATCCGACAAAAGAAACAGCAGAAGCTATTTCGAATGACAAGGGGGTCGGCGTGATAATCAAATGTAACAAGTCGATGCATTTCGTTCCGCACCTTCGGGGCTGCACCGGACTGTCGCTGCGTTGCAGCGCCAGCCGATGATCGAGGTGTTAAGTTTCCCCCGGGATCGACTATGGACGACAAAGTGAGAGCATCGTGGGAAAGAACTCTTCACCCTGAGACGCTCAAAACCAACATCATCACAGCGTCAATATTTTCGATGGCGTTTGAAATGCTCAAAAGCAGCATTGTCGAAAAGATCGAGGGCTTCTTCACGAATGGCTTTGATCAGAATGGACCGATAGTGAGCCCCGAATACAAAGACAAGGTTCTTTCCCTTAATCGGAGCCCTCTGTACGCCTCACTAAGGTGGCTGCAAGATATAGGAGCCATCGATGACGACGATATGGAAAAGTTCGAGCACATCAAAAGGTGTCGCAACACGCTGACTCACGAGATGTTTGCTTTCGCGTCCTCTGGTGTCGATTTTGATGTTGCTGAAGTATTTGACGAAATGGTGAGTCTTTTACGAAAAATCGAGCTCTGGTGGTTTGAGAACTTTGAAATGGCAATCGATCCTGAGTCCTATCCGGAAGATTTGGATGTAAAGCAAGTGGTTCCTGGGCCGGTCTGGAGTCTCCAAATGCTCATAGATGTTGCGCTAGGGCCAGAGGAAGAAGCTCGGAAGTACTATGATCAATTCGTGGCAGGCGCGGAAAAAACTTAACAATCACAGGCACGGGGACGTCTGCTACATTGCGGCTTCGCCTCCATTTCGCAGCCGTGCGTGCTGTTGGCGTTAGGCGAACAGAGTAATCAATGAACATTCAACTGGTATAATACAGAACTGCTTTCCGCGAAATTTGGTCAAAGAACATTAACAATAAAGGATTGGTAAAATGACAATGCGCACCTATACAAAGCTACAATGTTCATGCGGGCAAGTCGGAGAAATTGTTGAGAGCGAAAACGATCAACCTTTTTCAAAAGAGTGGTCTAAAACAAGTCTGAGAAATTTGGGTTCCAAAGGTAGTTATCAAGGAAGTCACCATTTAATTGCGAAAATGCATCCTTCATGTCTCAAGTGCGGCAGTAGTTTAAGTCCAGAGCATATCGTTGAATGATTCGCCTAACAATAAAAATTAAGGGTGATTCACAACGCTAGGCACTCTCACTTCAAGCAAGTTTAGTGTTTATGGCACAATGCTTTAGGTAGGTGGTTAGCGTTGTTCACACCTTAACTTGGCTACATGGATTCCCCCGTTCGTCAAGCATCCGCGAAGCGTATTGAGTTTGGTTTGGACTGCCGCTCTACATTCGGCCTTTTACTGACTCACGTCATGGCCCTGATGACATTGCGCGGTTGCAGTGCCTAATTCGTTAGAAGGCATCAAGGTGCCCGCCGCATTAACAGGCTCTCTGCAAATGGTCTTCACCGATACTCATCAACTTGCGTGTGCAATGACCCGGTTGGTGTATTTCTCCTTATGACAGCGACGATTTTGGCCGCGAGAGAGACAATGGCGCGGTTCATGCCACGTCGCTCAAGGACGTTTCGCCCCCAAACACTGAGTCTATCTTGCTTATCGCCTAGGTTCGTGATGATGGCTCTCGCACCATGCACTAAGAGCGTTCTGAGGTATTTATCTCCTCGTTTACTAATACGACCCAATCGTGGCTTTCCTCCGGTTGAGTACTGTTTGGGAACTAATCCAAGCCAAGCCGCAAAGTCTCTACCGGAATCAAACTGCTCGCCTTTTCCGATAGTGGCGATAATCGCCGTTGCTGTTTGTGGGCCAATGGCGCGAACATTAAGAATACGCTGGGCATTAGGACTGGCCTTGGTAACCATATCGAAACACTGCTCGGTATCGGCGATACGCTGATTAAGTGTTTGTAGGTGGTCAAAGCAATCTGCCACGACAGCACGAGCAATATCAGGCAGGCCATTTTCTGCTGCCTCGAGAATGAGTGGTACTTGACGGTGAACGGCGGCCCGTCCTGTTGGAATAATAATGCCGAACTCTGGCAGTAATGCACGAATACGATTAATGAGGGCGGTACGTTCATTGACCCAATGTTCACGTACACGATGTATGGCGAGAATCGCTTGGCGTTCGGGTGATTTAACAGGAATGAACCGGCTGTTTGGACGCTGAACAGCGTCACAAATGGCAACGGCATCGTTCAGGTCATTTTTTCCTTTTGTGCGATAAGGACCGACGTACTTTGCGGCCATGATACGGGTATCGTGACCGAGCTTGTTGAATTCTCTGGCCCAATAATGTGCCCCACTGCAGGCCTCAATGCCTATGCACATCGTAGGCATATTTGCTAATGTAGCCAGTAGTTTAGCGCGTGAAACAGATTTATGGAGAATGACTTTTCCGTGGTCATCCACCGCGTGAAGAGAAAAGTGGTGCTTGGCGAGATCAACGCCACAAAAGAATGGAGTAGACATGGTTACCTCCGGTATTAAAGGCCGCACCTAAGTGTGGCAGATCTTCAAGAGGGGGAATCCATGTCATTCGTTAGATGAAAAATATAAGAGTCTAAATTGTCTAGTTTTTTCTTCCCGTACATAGCATTTCTATACGGTGCAGCGTATAGCGTTCAACAGATCTTAGAGGGGATTGGGCTAACGTCGTCCAACTTTTTGGAGCGGAATGAGAGGGGGCTCATTGTTGGAAGTTACTGGTCTCCTGCAGAGGCAGTAACACCCATTTTGGGTCTCCTTCTACTTTATTCGATAATTCTTTTTTTTGCGGTTTTAGCCGCTGGATTTGTGATTGCTCGGTGGCGTGGCGTTGTCCTTGTCTTTACCCTACTAGCTGTTCCTGGACTTATGAGCGTCGCTGGATTATGGCCTCAAATAAATTACCTTCCGGATTCGTTTTACATTGGAGGTGGTTCCTTGGGAAGTCCGTTGGGCTTCGTCCCTCTCTTAATCCTCAGCTTGCTAACGGGGTGGTGTATAACTGTCATTGTTTACGACTCCCTCAACCTAACTGATAGATTTCGCGGCTACTATGATCATTTATGGTACGCGACGGCGCTTCTAGCTGGGATATTTTTCGTGGCAGACTCTGTTGGGACACGCCAAGCGTCAAATCTTGCCGAAGAAAATAGAATAAGCCGAGCAGCGAGCTCGTATTTATTGAACCAAGTCCGGACCTATGAGCAGTTTTGTAAAATGCAAGATCTAGCTGAGATGTCTTCTTGTGTATGGGCTTCTGATGTACAACAAACATTGAATGAGTATGCAGCCTATGGGGTGGACACTTTCTACCTATTTGGTCCTGCTAAGAGCGTCGAAATCTACTCTGGCGTCCGAAAGTCGGTGCCAAAAAAAGAAGTCATCCAAATCCGTAAAGAGATCGAACGCTACAATCGCACGGTTTGCCCCGTAGAAGACTTTGGAAATGGGGTTCGGCAACAGGCCAGACCATCAGGTGTTTGCCAAAGAACCCCCTCGGCATTCTGCAGAGCTTTCCCTGATGGTCCGGAAGGGTTGGTAGACAAATATATTATGGCAAGATCTGTTGCACTCGCTAGCGAATGTATTATCCCGACTCTGGTTGCTTCCAAGGCTACACAACAAGATTTAAATGAGGCTATCGAGCACAAACAGAAAGAACGATACCAGCGGTGGTGGTTGTTTATAGCACTAGCTGCCGTCGTTGGGGGCAAAGTAGCAAATTCGACAACAAAGGTTGCCAAACTGGACCAGCGTGATTCCGCTGAAAGGCGGCGCTTAATTCGACCATCCCTTCGGAGTTTGTCGCGCGTCATCAAGAGATTAGTGTTAATTGGTAAAACCATTGCTCAACGGCTTAAGCGCTGGCGATCACATAGAAAGTTGTGAGCGTCACTTTGCTAGAGCGGCATTAAAGTAAGGCCGGGCGAGAACCAGGGTCATCTAACAATCGGCTGTACAACGACCGAGTTTCCGCCGCTTCGCGGCTCCAAACCGACGCGTGAGCCGGGTGTTATATTCCATTGATAGCTACGAAGTCATGTTTGTATGAACAGGTGTTTTTGTATACAGTATTCGTATGAGTACTCTGCAAGGAACTTTGACATGAAAAATGCTATAAAATTTACTTTGGTATGTCTGTTATCCGCCTCCAGTTTTCCCTCAATTGCTTCGAGTCAAAAAGTAAACATGGCTATAGATGCTGCGCAAGCTTTATGTTCAACACCGCATCAATTCGGAAGTGGCTCTAGTTTAAAGCTTTCTGCTCAAGCGAAAGCTGATGTAGGGAAAATTATACGTAAGTTGGCGAGTGCTAATGGTAATGTTAACGCTGAGTATATTGAAAATGAATGGTTAGGTGTAAGGCAGGAAGAACTGGCTAAAGCTATGAAAGATAGCAACAGCTGCAAAAGCAATATTTTCACACTAGTAATGCAAGATTTTGGTGGGCAGGGTTGGTCAAAAAGCTTTCAAACAAGCAAGAAGATACCTTATATTAGCCATCCAAATGGGACCGCTCCAATAACGCCGACTCCAACCTATACTGACCTTCAAGGGGCTTGTTGGGCAGAGACAGGATCTGACGTACAGCTTCTTGCGCAGAAGAAAATTGATTTCGGTAATTTTGTTAAAGTCCGAGTTCTAAATGGCACTTGTAAAGGGGCTGTAGGTTGGATCAGCAAGGAATTCTATAGAATATAATAAAGCAGTCAATGTGATACGTTACTCTCGGCATTTTTGGTATGAAGTTCAGTGTTCTTTCTCGTTCCCACGCTCCCGCGTGGGAATGCATATCTAGTTATCATTCAGACACTAAATGTTCCATAAGCTAAGTAAAATCACGCCGCGTAGAGTATTGAACCGGCTTGTTCGTTAAAGGTAGTGACGCTGTCCGCAAGTGTTAGAACAAAGGTTTGGGACAGCTCGGTGATCTTGTGGCGGATTGTGCCCATGATTCAAAATCCATATGCATTCCCACGGTCCCGCGAGGGAACGATTTAAAGAGTATCTCGCGACCGGGCTGGGAACCCTTTCATAAACGCGGATGTTCATGCGTTTCCCGTGGGTCATGCGGCTAATTAGGTCACGCTCAGCCACATGCCTACTAGTCAAGCTGCTTGTTGAAGCGCAGTGTCGCCAACACTAGGAATACCCCGAAGAAGGCTAGCAGCGGCCAGATTTCGGAATGCAGTTGGGACAAGTCGGCGCCACGAAGCAGAATTCCGCGCGACAGTCGTATGTAATGGGTCAGTGGAATCACTTCGCCGATCCACTGCGCCAGCCTCGGCATACCGTCGAACGGGAACATGAAGCCCGACAGCAATATGGATGGCAGGAAGGTGAAGATCGTCAGCTGGGTCGCCTGGAATTGGGTCTTCGCGAGGGTGGAGACGAAAAGACCGAGCGCCAGCGTGGCTAGGATGAAAATGACCGAAGCCAGGTAGAGATCGATGACGCGCCCGCGTACGGGCACGTCGAAGAGGTACTGGCTGACCCAGAGGATCAGCGTGACCTGGATGAGCCCGATCAGTACGTAGGGAACGATCTTTCCGAGCATCAATTCTGCGGACTTCACCGGCGTGGTGATCAGCAACTCGAGGTTGCCGCGTTCGCGTTCCCGCACGATGGCGATGGCGGTGAAGAGCACCATGGTCAGGTGCAAGATCACACCGATCAGCGCCGGCACGATATTGACCGGTGAGCGGCCCTCGGGGTTGTAGTAGGTACGCGACTCGAATAGGTTGGGCGGTTGTCGCTGCCCCGGCAGGGGCATGCTGCCCAACCTTCGGACGATGCCCTCTACGGTCGGGTCCGAGCCATTGATTAAAAGCTGTCCGGCCGGGCGATTACCATCGATCAGTCGTCGCTCGAAATCGTGCGGAATATAGATCCCGACATCGATCTCGCCGGCATCCAGCAGCGCTTCGAGTTCCTCCGGGCCGGCGGCCGATTGCGTGATTTTCACGATCTGGCTGGCCTCGGTGGCGGCAATGACTTGCCTCGACAGACTTGTGTTGGCGTGATCGGACACGGCAGCATTGACGTTGCGCACGTCGAGGTCGATGGCAAAGCCGAACAACAGGATCTGCAGCAACGGCACGCCGATGATCATGCCGAAGGTCAGGCGGTCGCGCCTGAGCTGGCGCACTTCCTTGCTGGCGATGGCGAAAAGTCTACTCAGCATCGGCCTTGCCCCTCTTGTGACCGTTCAAGCGCGTGGAGGCGACGAAGACGTCCTCCAGGTTGGCGACGACGTTCTCGACGTCTCCGGCGATCTCCGCATTGGCGAGCGTATCCCGGATCAGCCCGGCCGGATCGACGATTCGCATGTCGGTCAGCGCGTGCAGCCGCGTCCCGAGCTGGGCGACACTTTGGACACCGTCGGTGCCTTCCAGGCACTCGCGGACGCGCTGGGGGGTATCGGTCTCGATTTCGACGACACCGGCGGCGATGTCGCGGATCAGGTCGCGTGGCCGGCCTTGGGCGACGAGACGGCCCTGATCCAGGATGGCGAGATTGTGGCAGCGCTCGGCCTCGTCCATATAGTGCGTGGACACCAGTACGGTCGTGCCTTGGTCGACCAGGTCGAACAGGATGTCCCAGAAATCGCGACGGCTTTGCGGATCCACCGCTGAGGTCGGTTCGTCGAGGATCAGCAGGCGCGGTCGATGTAGTGTCGCGCCGGCCAGCGCCAGACGCTGCTTCTGCCCGCCGCTCATGGTGCCGGCGAACTGCTTGCGTCGGTCGCTCAGCCAATACCGTTCTAGCGCACCGTCAATGCGTTGCTTGAGATCGCGGCGCGGCAGGTTGTAGATGGCGGCCAGGAAGCGTAGGTTCTCTTCCACGGTCAGGTCTTCGTAGAGCGAAAACGTCTGCGTCATGTAGCCGATGTGCAGCTTCACCTCCTCGGCCTGGCCGGGGACACGAAAACCGAGCACTTCGACCTCCCCCGATGTGGGCGTCAATAACCCGCAGAGCATGCGAATAATGGTCGACTTGCCCGACCCGTTGGGCCCGAGGAAGCCATAGATTGCCGCCTCGGGGATCTGCAGGTTGACGTCGTCGACCGCTGTCAGCGCACCGAAGCGCTTAGTCAGCCCCTTGGCATCGATGGCGATAACATCATTCATCGCCGACTCCGCTTGGATTAGCGGGCGCGACGGCGCGCACCGGAATGCCGCTAGGAAGCTCTGCTGCGTTCTCCAGGTCGATTTCGGCCAGATAGCTCAGGCGGCCGGCATCGTGTTCGGTCAAGGCGTAGTAAGGCGTATAGGCCGCATCCGTGGCCAGATAGCGGACTTTTCCGGTCCGCTCACCGTGGCCGTCGATTCGCACCCGCACCGTCTCGCCTGGGCTGAACCGGCCATGCAGTTCGGCGGGGACATAAACACGTGCGTAGGGCGGCTGGTCGATGGCGCGAAGCAGAGCCAGGGATTCACCCACGCGCGGCGTCTCCCCCAGTTCGAAAGGTAGGGCTTCCACGCGCGCCTTGCGCGGCGCGGTTACGGAGAGTCGTTCGAGGTTGAAATGCTGGCGCTGTACCGCGGCTTCGGCCTCGCGCACCGCGGCGCGGGCCTGATCGAGTTCCTCTATCGTGGTGCCTTCGACTAGGGTCGCCAGCGCGGCTCGTGTGGCATCGTATTCTCCCTGGGCCTGGTCGCGGGCGTTTGTCGCGCTGTCGAGCTGGCTCCCGCTGGCCAGGTTTTGTGCCGCTAGGCGCTGGACACGCTGCAATTCCTGTCGGGCCGTAGCTAGGCCGGACTCGGCGGCGGTGAGGCGCGCCCGAGCCTCTTCAATGGTTTCCTGTCGCGGGCCGCGCAGCAGTTCGTCGAGCCGGCGGCGGTTTCGGTCAGCAGCGGCCTCCAGTTGCGCTAGTTCGGCTCGGGCCCGATGCGGATCGAGCTCGACCAGAACCGTCCCGGCGTCCACCTGCTGGCCTTCGCGCACGTGAATCTTGACCAAGGGCTCGGCCATCTCCGCGGCCAGGGCGATGCGGTCGCGCTCGAGCGTGCCAACCACAGGGTAGGCAGGGTCGCCATTGCAGCCGGTCAACACCAGCAGCATCAGCACGGCCTGAGCACAGGTCTTGGATACCAGAGTCATGTGCTTGCTCCCTTGTAGAAGAGATTAAGGGTGTGTTCGGCCAGCACTTCGATCCGCTCCGGCGCTAGGCTGTAGTCGAGCACTTGTCCCGCTATTGGTTGGCCGACAAAAGGGAAGACGGCCATACTCAACAGCGACAGCGTGGCCAGGTCGGGATCGAGATCGGCCCTGAGCTTTCCCAGCTTCTGGGCTCGCTTGACTAAGTCGCGCACGCCGCTACCGCCGCGGCTGGCGAACCCCTTCAGAAATGTCTCGCGCATCTGACCGCCGGGCGAGAGCACGTCGCGCACGATCAGCGATGGCACGGCCGGATTCTCGGCAAGCAGCCGCATATAGCCTTGAATGAAGCGCGGCAGTAAGTCCTCATCCACGGGCGGATCTGAGCGTGCGGCTTCGAGCTGGGCGAGGATGGGCCCGAGCGCGTGCTGCAGCACCGCTTCGTAGAGATCCTGTTTGTTGCCGAAGTAGTAGTGGATCATCGCCGGCGTCGCACCGGCTTCCTTCGCGATGACGGTTACCGAGACGCCGCGAAAACCGTGCGTGGAAAACTCGCGCAGCGCTACTTCAAGCAACCGCTCGCGGATGTTCGAGTCGCCGCAGGGGCGGCCCGGTGTCCGCTCGCCCTGCCTGGTTCCTGATGTTTTTCTGTTCATAGAATTAATTAATAAATCGTTTAATTAATTCTGTCAAGAAGAAATGGCCGGGCGGGTTGGGTGCCGGGCGGCCTTGCAGAAGGCCGGCGAAAACGATCAGTCCTTC
Organism: Salinivibrio sp. IB868; assembly: GCF_001995655.1. Lineage (NCBI taxonomy): Bacteria > Pseudomonadati > Pseudomonadota > Gammaproteobacteria > Vibrionales > Vibrionaceae > Salinivibrio > Salinivibrio sp. IB868. The sequence continues at coordinate 56,936 of NZ_MUEW01000004.1, read as the reverse complement.
AGGCGCTTGCGTCCAGTCAGCATAGCCCGCACAAGGTTGTCGCGGTGCAGCCCGTCGGCCGCCCAAAGCGGATCGGCGTTTTTTCTCGTTCCCACGCAYGAGCGTGTGCACGAGTTACACCAAACTCACCACTGAACCAAACCGAACCTCGTTCGTACTAGGTACCGTTATATTCAACCGATGTACTATCTAACGGGGTGAGCGTGAATCAAATCAATCCAGCCAAGTGATGCAATAGTAGGTGTACGGCGGTCAAACCCCTCCATCGCGATCAGCACGTTTTGCGCGAGAAAACACACCTTCATGGTAATTAGACGACTCGCTGCTACGCTTATAGCAAATAGCAGTGCAGAGGATTTTGCCATGACAATCAGCCGTAAGATTAAAGCCATGGCGCTTGCCCTTTTGTTGGGGTCATTTCTTACCATTTACCTGGTTATGGAGTGGGTAGCGAAGCCCGTTTTGCAAGAGCAGGCAGAGGCGGGCGCTCGGCAAACCGTCACAAACATTGAAGGGCGTATTGCCACGGTACTGAATGAAGGGGCAGTGTTGACCGATACACTCGCGGCGCTATCGGAAACATTGCCGTTAGATCGCGCGCAGTTTATTGAACGTCTTGAGCCTGTGGTCGATCACTACGGTAACGCCGCGATTGCGGGCGGGGGTGTTTGGCCTGAACCTGGTAAGTTAACACCGGAAAAAACACGTGATTCTCTATTTTGGGCGCGTAATGCACAAGGCTCGCTGGATCTATTAGATGATTACAATGATCCCGCTGGCAGTGGTTATCACAACGAAAGCTGGTATCAAGCGGGTCGAGGCTTACCGGCAGGGCAATGCGCGTGGTCTGCCGCTTATGAGGATGCGATTTCTGGCACGCCCATGGTCACTTGTACGGTCGCAATTCGCCGAGATGGCCAGTTTTGGGGCGTTGCGACAATCGATTTGATGCTCTCCGGTCTGTCAAACTTATTAACTGACCAAAATGAGGCAACCGGAGGCTATGCCTTTGTGCTCGATCAAACCGATCGCATTCTCTCGTTTCCAGATGTGCGTTCTTCAAGCCTTAGTATGCAAAGCCTGAGCGACGCCAGTAGACAGTATCCTCGTTTATCCCCGCTTGTCTCGGCCTTGGACGCTGAGGAGCCGGTTTATCTGCCGGAAGGCGTGGTAGGCGATAGCCGGTCGCTCCTCGTGCAGGTTCCTCTGTCGGAACAGGGTTGGACAGTGGGCATGCTGTTGCCTGAGGCAACGGCCTTGGCGGCGCTGAATCGAGTAAGTTCTGGCCTGTATATAACACTGTTACCGCTGGTGATTGTCTTCGCGTTAGTTGTGGTATGGCTCGGCCAGAGGCTCATTCGCAGTATCAAAGAGACGACTCAGCAGGTTAGCAGCCTATCGAAAGGTGAGAAAGGCGGTAAGTTAGAGATTGTTCGTGCTGATGAGATGGGCGAGCTACGGCGCGCTGTCAACGATTATGGCGCCCATCTTGAAAAAATTCTCGAAGACGTAGCGAGAGAAGCGATTGGCGTTAAAAGCAGTGCAAACGACTTACAGGCACTGAGCCAAGATTTGAGCGACCGAACGTCGGCGCAGACGAATGAGAATATCACGCTCGCCTCATCGATTAACCAAATGTCCGCAAGTGCCACCGAGGTGTCGAGCAATACTGCCACCGCCGCAGATACTGCCGAGGATGCATCGCACGTGGTGGCAAAAGGGCAGCAAGCCGTCGATGAGAACAGTGACGCGATTGCCAAGCTTGCTACCACACTGAAAGAAGCCTCCTCTGTGATTGATAAACTGGCCTCAGATTCACAGCAGGTGGGAACGGTCCTTGAGGTCATCAAAAAGATTTCCGAGCAAACCAACTTACTGGCACTGAATGCGGCTATTGAGGCGGCGCGCGCGGGAGAGCAAGGACGTGGGTTTGCAGTGGTTGCCGATGAGGTGCGCTCATTGGCCGCCAAAACGCAGGAATCAGCGGAAGAAATTGATGGCATGATTCATCAGCTTCATTCGGCGGCTAGCCAGGGCGTGGACGTGATTGAATCGAGTTATCAGTTGTCTCAATCTTCGGTTGAGCGAGCGAGTGTGGTGCGTGAGCACTTTGAAGAGATTGTCACAGCATTTGATAACATCAAAGAGCGCACCGTCAGCATTGCCACGGCATCGGAGCAGCAAGCGCATGTAACAGAAGAGATCAGTCAACTGGCGGATCGAATCAGGACGTTGTCGGAGCAGAACGCTGAAGGGGCATCTGAACTCAAAGTAATGAGTGCTGATTCACTCGAACGGGCTGACCGTCTAACCCAAATTAGTCAATGGTAGCGTTCGTTTACCTTGTATTGCTATTCTTGAAAGGGCTGATAAGTCGAAACGAGTGCATTCATTGTCAGCCTTATCAGGTGTTTGTTAAGGGGCAGTCGTGAACCAGATCAATCCAGCCAAGTTACGCAATAGCAAGTGGACGGCGATCAAACCCATTAATCGCGAGAAGCACTTTTTGGTCTCCGACGTTGAGTATGATGAAGAGGGTATAGTGGTGTTGTGCGTGCTTGAGTAGGATGACGCGGGTCGCTAGTCGTATCGCATCGTCCAACTGACGATCTTGCCGTCCTCGACAATGAACAGAAAATCCGCTGGGCTTCGGTAATTGTCATTGTTGACGTAAGTGCCGATGACGATGGCTTGTTTGTCATCTGCCATGAGTGTCGGGTTGGTTACTCGTCCATGCACATCGATGATATCGGATTCGAGCCATGCCCTGAACTTGTCGCCGGTTTTCTTGCGCGCGTACCAACGCTCGTACTCCTGGGTCGCGTTCTCGGCAAACAATGATCGGATATGTTCTGCATCGTTGGCCTCCATCGCGCTGACCAATTCGGAGATAACCTGCTCTGGCGTTCGGCTTTCGCTAGAATATGCGGAAGATGTTCCCAGCAGACTAGCACTCATCAACACAAGGGCGACAAAAAATCGGTTCATGGCATGACTCCTTATTTTATTAACGGGTTGTGTATCCGCCGTTGGCGAAAATAGTTTGTCCAGATAGCCACCAGCCATCGGTCGCAAGGAATTTTACGATTGGTACGATATCCTCGATCTTGGTGAGATCGTTACCCAGTGCCTGTGATTTATGAAACGCCACTCGCTCAGGCGTTTCTTGACCGTAGAAAAACGGCGTATCCATTGGACCTGGGCCGATATTGTTCACCGAAATGCCGCGTGACGAAAACTCTTTGGCGGCTGCGCGGGTGAAATGTTCCACCGGAGCCTTACCGCCAGCATAGGTTGAATAACCGTCGGTAAACGCGGCGAGCAATGACGTCACAATAGTGATCAGCTTACCGTTATCATTGAGATGTAAGCCTGCTTCTTTCATGAATAGAAAGGCTGATTTGGCGTTGATCGCCATCATTTCGTCGAGCTCTTCTTCCGTTGTCTCAATGATGGGCTTGCGCAGTACCTTACCCACCGTATTGATGGCCACATCGATACCGCCAAAATGATCCTTCGCCTGTTCGAACAGGGCGGTCACGTTAGCGCCTTTGGTCAGGTCACCCTGAATCGAGATGGCTTCACCCCCCGCCTCTTTGATGGCCTTTACTGTTGCGTCTGCGTCGCTTTCCGTCGCGGCACTGTGATAGTGGACCACGATCTTCGATCCCATCGCAGCGAACTCGCGGCTGATAAGACCACCAAGGTTCTTGGCGCCACCGGCGACCAATGTGACTTTACCGTTCAAATCAATCTTAGACATAACCTATCTCCCGAGTGAGTGAGTAATGTCAGCCAGCCAGTTGGTTAGCGTGACATCTACAGGCTATCTAGTTGACGGTAGCGCTGGAAGGGTGTAAATAAACAATCATTAATTGCGAAACTAACAATAAATGGCGATATAGCGATGGATAATGTAGAACGTCTGTTTCTCAGGGTGGTAGAGACTGGCAGTTTCAAACGCGCCGCTGAACAACTCAACCAAGAGCCGTCTTCAATCAGTCGTAAGATCGCGGCACTTGAAGATCGCCTCAAGGTCAAGCTGCTCAGGCGCTCAACTCAACGCACGACGCCAACCGAGCTGGGTCAACGTTACTATGAGCGCATGCGTCATATCGTCGATGAACAAACTGAGTTAGAGGAAGAAATACGGAGTGGCGTCAATCGATTAAGTGGGACCCTGCGGATCGCTGCTCCGGTGGATTTTGGGACGCGATTTGTGGTGCCGGTGGCAAGGCAGATGCAACAGCAGAGCGACGATCTCAACATTGAGCTCTTACTCGGCAGTCAGTTCGATAACCTCCAGGAGAGGAGCATCGACGTGGCTGTGCGTATCGGTAATCTGCCTGATTCAAGTCTCGTGGCGAGAAAGTTGGGTGATGTCCCTAGGGTGCTGGTTGCAAGTCCCGACTACCTTAAGGTACATGGTGAGCCAGAGACAATTGACGATCTGGAACAGCACAATTTCGTGCAATATTCCCCTGAGACACGTCGCAGTGACATCAAGTTTGAAGATGGCCAGTATTTCCCACATACAAAGATACATAGCAATATTACCGTCAACAGCGTAGAAGCGATCCGTGAATTAGTGCTGGCCAACGTTGGCATCCATCTAGGGCCTGAGTGGATATTTAAGAACGACCTGAGTAGCGGACGTGTCGTCAGGCTTTTGCCTGATTACCGCTTAAGCAGTTTTCCTGTTCATGCTGTTTACTTGGCGCGATCCTACTTACCGTTCAAAACCAGAGAGTTTACTCGTCTGCTAGCGGATTCACTGTGAATAGGCCTTGATTGTTGAGTATGATGAAGACGGTGTGGTGATTTCCTGCGTGCTCGAGTCAGTGCTGTCGAAAAAAGAGTATCCGATTGACTGGCGTGAGCTCAAAAAAGACGAGAAATGGCGTCAAGGGTGGAAGTGATGACGCAAGGGAGGAGGCTATCCTCCCTTTTTTGTTTGTTTTTGACCCGTTTCTGAAACGTCGCGCGTGGCGCTTGCTATTTCAGGTGGAAGATTTGCTCTGTTTCTAGCGATGTCATCGCGCGGATCTGACGCCAGATGTAGTAAAAAATACCAAACATCATCAACATGCTAGGGATAGCAATCATCGGGTAGCTGTACAGCGTCATCTTGCCTAGCTCTTCATTAAACGCGGGTGTGCCGGCAGGGCTGGTGACAATCCACGTGGCAAGGAAGTAGTTCATCGCCGATGAGAACACAAAGGTGCTGGCGAACAGATAGTTTGACCACATCAAGCAGCGCTCAAAGGCGGCGGATTGCCCGCTCTCTCTTAAACGCTGATTGATCAACGAGAGGTTGAGCACGGTGTCATTCAGAATTAACTTCTGCATCAGTGGGTAGCGGGTAAAGGTTGACCCTAACACCGCCAAGCCAATAACGCCGGGGATCAGCGCTTCTTTTAAGGCTAACCAACGGGTATCGAGCTCGAGTAGGCCAATCCCACCTGTTAGTAATACGCTGATAAAACCCAGTGCTGAGATAAAATTGAATTTCTGGTTACGGACCAGATCCATCCCGCCGTAAGCGAGAGGAAAGGCCAAAGCGACGACCAATGCCATGGCTGTACCTAAGTATTCATCGCCGCTCAACTTCATCAGGATGATCGAGGGGATGAAAACGTTGAACAGGATTTCAAACAGGGGACTCGGCTTTTTCGCGGTGGTATTGCTCATAATGTGTGACTAACTCTAGGTGATATCGGTTGTCATTATACTCTGCCAAGCAGTGTTCATCGACCTGGGATCGATGTAAAGCGTAAAAGCGCACCGTTGTGTAACTATGTGTGAAATCAATAGGTGTGAGGGGGTAGCGTATTAGTGAGCTCTTTCTCTAAATTCATGCATAGGCGTTATGTCGATGAAACAGAAAATGATAACCTCAAATTCAATTTTATCTAGTTGTAAATACTATGAATAATGCATTAATTGTGGGAATGAACGGTCGTGTTATAGCAATGTGTCCAGAGACAGGGACTGAGCTATGGAGAACTAAATTAGGTGATTTTTTGAGTGCTAGCTCGGGCTCAAACGTTTCAATTCTGAATCAAAATGGACTTATCATCGCTGGTTGCAATGGCCATGTTTATGGTTTGAATGAGGTTACTGGGGAGGTCATTTGGCATAATGAACTACCTGGAGCAGGGTACGGTAGTGTTTCACTAAGTATTGATGGTCATTCAGTTCAGTTTATTGAACAAGTCGTGGTTAAAGAAGTGCGGAGTGATAATGTGTAAAGCACTGTTGTTTCTGTGTACGCTGATTTCACAGGTCGAATCGATGGTTTTAGGTCGCTCGAAGCGGCCAGTGTATATTGATAGATAGGTATAATTCCATTTCATTAACCCCCTACCGAACCGCATAGATCAGCAAGCCGGTGTAGCTGACGTAGCATATAAACAGTAATCCCCCTTCGGCGCGGTTGATTTCCTGTGTCTTGCCAAAGCGTATTGCGACTAGCAGCAAGAGCACGGTGGCGGCGAGCATCACCATCCAATCTCGCCAGAAGACCGCTTCGGTGATGTTGCGAATCGGCTCGATGGCGCCGGCAATACCAATCACGGCGAGGGAATTAAAAATGTTGGAGCCGACCACGTTGCCCACGGCAATATCGTGTTCTCCTTTGCGGGCGGCGATAATTGAGGCGGCCAACTCGGGCAGGGAGGTGCCTAATGCGACTATGGTTAAACCAATAATCAGATCGCTTATGCCCAGCTGTTGGGCGATCTCAACGGCACCCCATACCAAGATGCGCGAGCTGACAATTAACAGTGCCAGCCCAATCGTTAGCCACATCAGTGCTTTTTTTAGCGACAGGGTTTGCTGGTTGAGTTCGGCATTCATGTCGGTGGCGAGGGTATCGTTTTTAGTTCGTATGCCAGACCACACTGACCAGCCTATCAGCAGTAAAAAGCCTGTGATAAGCAGTAAAGCTTCGTAGGCGCTGATCGTGAAGTCCCATAGCATTGCCCCGATAATGAGAGTGATGGCTAAAAGAATGGGTAGCTCTTTGCGCACAATGGTGGAATGCACTGCAATAGGCGCGATGAGGGCGGTCACCCCGAGAATTAAGGTGATATTGACGATGTTCGAGCCCAGCGCATTGCCCAATGCTAACGCAGGATTGCCATCGACTGCAGCCATCGCTGAGACCACCATTTCAGGCGCTGATGTCCCAAACCCTACCACCAGCATGCCAATGAGTAGCGGCGGTATACCGGCATAATGGGCGCTCACAGCCGCGCCTTCTACAAACCTATCTGCACTCCACACCAAAAGCGCAAATCCAGCAATAATCGCCAGTATTGCAAGCAGCATATCGTCACCTTGGTTGAAATAAGAAGCGTGTTTAATCATCGCCAATAATATCATGGCGATGATTAAACACAGAAGATTCAAACCCTTAATGCTAGTTGATGGGCGTTAACTGTGCCAGTCAGACGTGGCGTGGTGTGGTCAACGCCACTTCCCTGATGTATCACCTAACACTGGCGTTTTTCAACGCATACCAATCCATCTCTTTTGGCAAAGGCGTGTCGTGGCGATCGCGTGTCAGCGCTAAAAAGGTTGCGTCAATAGCGCTGAAGTAACGGCTGGTCATCGTCCATCGCCCGCCGGCGACAAAGAACTCCAGTGAGCTGGTGTCGGCGAGGACTTGTAGTGGCAAATCTTCTAGCGGCTCGGGCAAGTGAATACAGCGACGGGTATCGCCTTCTGTGGCGAGGCTTGCGCTTCTATCCAGTGTTAGGGTGCGGCTGTCACCGTCAATGGTGAGTGCACAACCGGATGGTTTGCCGGAGGAGGCTGGCGTCATCATGCCGCTGCGGCTGTGAAAGTATAGCGTGTAGTGGCCGCTGGTCGGAATGGGCAGCGTGGTGTTGAGCTCAAACTGCTTGGTGCCTAAATCCACGGTGGTTGAGTGGCACTCAGGATTAATCACCAAAAGTTGCTGAGGGCCTCTTAAGCTTTGCAGCGCGGCGGCTGGGCGCTGATAAATTTGCCCATTTTCCCAGCGTAACTCACGTGGACAGGTTAACTGATGCAACCAGCCCGCACTTAAACTGGGTTGTTCAACTTCGTCTGGCAGGCCCATCCAAGCAATGAGCATGCGCTTATTGTCAGGGGTCTGCGCCGTCTGCGGGGCGTAAAAATCAAACCCATGATCCAGCACTTGCCAGCTATCAAGCCTGATGCCGTCCGCTTCTAGCGTGGCTTTGGCGTAACCATTGTGGTGAGGAACATGATGATCGGGCGTTGGTGAAGGGCTGCCTTGTGGGCAGAGAATACAGAGCCATTGATCGCTTAATTGGAACAGATCTGGGCATTCCCACATATAACCATGCTCGCCTAAGCTATCACCGCTTAGTCCGTCATAGTGCCACGTAAGGCCATCAGCAGACGAATACTGCGCCAGGCGGCCTATTCTATCTTCACGTTGCGCGCCCAACAGCATCCGATAGTGTTGGCCGTCATGGATGACTTTGGGATCGCGAATATGCTCGGTCACGCCTGCTGGTGGGGCATCAATCACCGGGCCGAGCTTTTCAAAATGAATGCCATCGCTTGACCGCGCCACACACTGGGTTGTTTGGCGCAAACGCTCGGGGCCAATGCGGGTATTGCCGGTGTAATACAGCCAAAGGGCGTCGTTCATCACCATGGCGTGGCCTGAAAATACCCCATGGCTGTCATACCAATCACTGGGGGTGAGGCCGAGCGGCGCGGTATGCCATTGCACCCCATCAGGGCTGATTAAATGCACCCAGAATTTATCTTTGTGTTCACAGGCAAAGGGATACCACTGATAAAAAAGGTGATAGTGACCTTGAAAATAAATAAAACCATTGGGGTCATTCAGCAGCCCTTGGGGAGGACTGATATGCCATCCGGGGCGATGGAAATCTGTCTTTTGGCTGGGTGAATAGAAGGGCGCGGCTTGTTCACGCAGGTTGTGGTCGATCACGCGTCCCAGTGCCGTTAGCGCCCCCTGACTGACGGGTTGATCGAGGGTGATCTGGCGTAGTGAATGGTCAATCGTACTGATTGGCAGCACGTCTTGGTTCACGCGTTCAAGCTCGATGAGCTCAATGATCACCTTGTCTTGATGGCGCAATGCTCGTCGCACGTTATCGGCGCCACCACATGCGTCAACCAGGCCTGTTGGGGTTATTTCCATCTATCCGTACCAATTATATTTTCGGGAACGTTCCAAAAATAGCGAATAAGACGGCGGTGGCGCAAGTAAAATTTCTCTGTATTGGGTTAACGATCGCTGTGTTAAGGGCAGGTGGCGCGGCTGATATAGTTAAAGCCCATCACCAATTTGGACACATGACTTTGTCCAGTTTCCAGTAACTCGAGCAGCATTTTGGCACCACTTTCTCCTGCTGCATCAAAGGCATAGTTAAACGTCGATAAGCTTGGCGATACCACTTGGGCAAGTTCGTCATCGCCCACTCCCATCAGCTTCACGGTGTGCCCAGGGGTGATCCCTTGTGCTTGCAAGGCTTGGATAGCGCCAATCGCGATACGGTCGGTGGCACAAAATACGCCGTCAAGATCAGGATATTGCTCTAGCATAGCGGTCATGGCGACATAGCCCGATTGAATCGAGAATTGGCCTTGGTAATGGAACAAGGGTACCGTTTGGGTCAACGTGGTCAATGCGCTCTCGAAGCCTTGATAACGTTGCTGATCAACGGCAATATCTTCCGCTTGTACCCCCAGAAAGCCCACCTGTCGGCAGCCAGCATTAATAAGCTGCTCGCCAGCACAAAAGCCCACCCGATAATCATCATGGATCACGCTGGGAATGTTATAGGGTGAGCCGTCTTGACCAATTACCACCACCGGCGCACTCGAGCGCTTAATGGCGTGCACCAAGTCGGGGTTGAGCGTGGAGGCAAACAGCAGTATCCCTTCTACGCGTTTTTGGTTGAACAAATCGAGGTAGTAGCAAATACGCTGATCGTCTTGGCGCGTGTTGGCCAATAGCACGTGTTTGCCTTTTTTATCAAAGACATGGCTAAGCCCATCAACGCTGGCTGACATCGCATTCGACGATACTCGCGGTACAATCACCCCGATGAGGTTGGTTTTGTTGGATTTCAAATCCTTAGCGATTTGATTGACCACATAGCCGCATTGCTCAATGGCGCGGTTAACTTTTTCAATGGTGGCGGGCTTTACGCCATATTCCTGGTTAATCACGCGTGAAACGGTTGATTTAGAAACACCCGCTAAACGGGCGACATCATTCAAGCTAGCCATGGGTTCTCCTTTTCTGGGAGTACCATGATCGTTCCATTTACGGATCCTTTGCAAACATAGCGCCTTAAATGCCCCCTATTTAGTGATATTAATCACGTTTAAGGTGAGAGGTACGCGTCGGTTTACTGATCGATCTCACAGCGATTAGCCCTCATACTTGATGCTTTACAGGATTCAGCACATCATTTTCGGGATCGTTCCCGAAAATGTGGAGCGTGTGACGCCACACGAAAAAAAAAGTGACGGTGGCAAAGACGGTGAGAGCGTGCAGGGGAAGTAGCCATGAACTACCAAAAAATAGCACAACAACTACTCGATAAACTGGGTGGAAAAGAAAACATCGCGGCGGCGGCACACTGTGCCACGCGGCTAAGACTCGCACTCCATGATGATAACTTGGCGGATTTAAGCGCGATTGAATCGATTGAAGGTGTGAAAGGCCAATTCCAAGTCAGCGGTCAGTTACAGATCATTTTTGGCTCGGGCATTGTCAATAATGTTTATGCCGAATTCAGCAAGTTAACGGGCCAGTCAGACATGTCGTCGAAAGACGTGGCGGCGGCTGGCGCTGAAAAGCAAAATTGGCTACAACGCGCGGTGAAAGGGCTGTCAGATATTTTTGTTCCCATTATTCCAGCCATCGTCGCCGGTGGTTTGCTGATGGGGATTTTTAATATCCTGACTGCGCCGGGTTTGATTATTGATGGCAAGTCTTTAATTGAGGCCTACCCACAAATGGGCGACTTGGCCAATATGATCAATACCTTCGCTAATGCGCCATTTGTGTTCTTGCCGGTACTGCTGGCGTTTTCTGCCAGTAAAAAGTTTGGCGCTAACCCCTTTTTGGGCGCGGCACTGGGAATGTTAATGGTCCACCCTGATCTGCTCAATGGCTGGGGCTTTGGCGGTGCGGCGGTGTCCGGCGATATTCCAGTATGGGAAATCTTTGGTTTTGAGATTGAAAAAGTCGGTTATCAAGGCTCGGTACTGCCTGTGCTGGTTGCCACTTATATTCTTGCGCAAGTCGAGCAAGGGCTACGTCGTATTATTCCCTCGGTGCTGGATAACTTGCTGACGCCTCTACTGGCGATTTTTATCACCGGGCTGATTACCTTTACTCTGGTGGGTCCATTTACCCGTGATCTCGGCTTCTTGCTCGGCGATGGCCTTAACTGGGTGTATGAATCGGCTGGGATGATTGGTGGTGCATTGTTTGGGTTTGTGTATGCGCCGTTTGTGATCACCGGGATGCACCACAGCTTTATCGCAATTGAAACGCAGCTATTGGCAGACATTGCGGTCACCGGCGGTACCTTCATCTTCCCGATTGCCGCGATGTCAAATGTGGCGCAAGGGGCAGCCTGTTTGGCGTTCGGGCTAAAAACCGCGGATGTGAAAGCGAAAGGAATTGCGATGCCGGCGGGTATCACGGCACTGCTTGGCATTACTGAGCCGGCGATGTTTGGTATTAACCTTAAATACCGTTATCCGTTTATCGGTGCATTGGTAGGCGCAGCCTGTGCAGGCGCGTTCATCACCTTCTTTAAAGTGAAAGCGCAAGCGCTGGGTGCCGCGGGGCTGCCAGGGATCATTTCGATTCGCCCTGACGGAGTGGTGCCGTATATCATCGGAATGGCCATTGCTTTTGTCGTGGCGTTTGCGGTGACCTATGTACTGGGTACCCGTAAAAAATATGCGCAAACGGCGGCGGCCTAATCGAGCATTGAACGAGGAGCAAGCGTGATGAGTAAGGTATGGGTCACTGGCGATGCGGTAGTGGATTTGATCCCAGAGGGAGAACGCCACTACCTAAAATGTCCTGGCGGTGCGCCCGCCAATGTGGCCGTGGCGATTAGCCGGCTGGGGGAGAAAACAGGCTTTATTGGTCGAGTGGGCGACGATCCGTTGGGACGTTTTATGCAAACCACGTTGGCCGATGAAGGCGTAGACATTGCGTTTATGCATCGCGATAACGCGCAACGCACCTCAACCGTGTTGGTCGAGTTAGATGAGGCGGGCGAGCGCAGCTTTACGTTTATGGTCAAACCCAGTGCCGATCAGTTTGTGCAGCCCGATGACTTCCCTGTGTTTGAAAAGGGGCAGTGGTTACATGCTTGCTCCATTGCGTTAGCGAACGAACCCTCGCGATCGGCCACGCTCGGCGCCATGCAAGCGTGTCGTGACCAGGGTGGGTTTGTCAGCTTTGACCCTAACTTGCGTGATGATTTGTGGCAAAGCGAGGCGCAGATGCTAGAGACAGTGAGGCAAGCCTTGCCGCTGGCGGATGTGGTCAAAGTGTCTGATGATGAGCTTGCTTTACTGACTGCACCGTTAGTGACAGGCTCTGAGCCCGGCGAGAGCCGGTCTATCAAATCCGCGCTTGAAGTGCTCGTCTCGCACGTACCGAGTGTGTCCTTGTGGGTGGTCACGCTAGGCAGTGACGGTGCACAAGTTGCGTTCAACCGAGCGCTTTGGCAGGTGGCGACAACACCCGCCAAGGTCGTGGATACTACTGGCGCTGGTGATGCGTTTATGGGAGGCTTGTTGGCTGCCCTAGCCAAGTTGCCCGACTGGCAGTCGCCAGAGGCGGTGACTGAGGCCGTGCGTCAAGGCAACCGCTGTGGTGCGCTGGCCACTACCGCCAAAGGTGCTATGACCGCATTGCCCTCGGCGTTGCAGTTGGCTGGATAATGATATCCCATTTACCTGCCATCGTTATGAAGACGACGAGGCACGTTCGGGGGCCGTCAGTGGAATCGTCACAATGAAGCGACTGCCCTGTTGCGGTTTGCTGTTTACCTGAATACGGCCACCGAGCACACTCGTAATGAGGTTGAAGGTAATATGTAAGCCAAGGCCAGATCCGCCCTGACCGAGGTGGGTGGTATAAAAGGGATCAAAAATGTGTTTTTGCACGTCTGGCGTCATGCCCACGCCGTTATCTTGGACGGTAATATGTACCTGATCGTGTGAATCCTGACTCGCATGGATTTGAATATAGCCTTGATCTTGCTCGGTAAATGCATGCACTAACGCATTGTTAATTAAGTTGATCAGCGTTTGGGTGAGGGCTCCAGGGTAGCTATTGAGCTTAATTGCCTCAGGAATATCTACATCAAGGTGGTGAGGCGTTTGCTGCAGTGTCGGACGCAAAGACAGAAGCACTTCGTTGATAAGATGATGGAGGTCAAACTCGCGCTGGTGGTCGTTGGTTTGATCCACGGCCAGTTGTTTAAATGCACGGATTAATTCGGAGGCACGTGACATGTTGCGTTCAACAATCCGTGTCCCATCTTCAACATGGGTGAGAAATTGGTCTAAATCGTCACGTGTGATCGGCTTTTCGAGTTGTTGGACAAAATCTTGCTTCATCGACAAGATGGAGGTTGAAGACATCAGTGCGTTGCCGATGGGGGTATTCAGCTCGTGTGCGATGCCTGCGACTAGGGAGCCGAGTGAGGACAGTTTTTCATTCTGAACCAATTCATCTTGGAGTGTTTCTAAACGCAACAGCAGTGCCTTTAGTTTATCACCATAATCGTTGACGGCATGGCGTAATTCCCCGACTTCATTCAGGTTCCCCACGTCGAGTGCTTGGGTGGTTTCACCATCGATCAACTCTCGGATCTGATGGGTGGTTTGTCGAATTTTATCCAGTAAATTGCGGGCGGTGATCGTCGCGATGACACCGACAACGAGCAGCAAGCCACCAATCGCTATCATTAAAAACAACCCCATGTTGTCAGCGGCGGCGGTCATTTTGCTTTTAGGGACGGCGAGGCCAATCACCCAGTCGGCTTCAGGGTAGCGAATCAAATGAACATATGCGGCTTCGTTGAGGATGCCGTCATTTTCTACCGTGATTAGCTTGCTGGTGCTGAGTGTTAGGGTTGCCTTGAACGCCGATTGCAACCAAGGCAATTGCACTTGCAGTTCGTCTCGCGTCCATAGTGTGTTCCTGTAGGGTTGAAAGGTGACGGCTGATTGCGGAAAGCTGATCGCCTTGCTGTCTGCGTCGAAGGCGAAGACATAGCCACCGTTTTCTTTGCCATACTGGGACAAAATATCTGAGATGCCGGCGAGCCTCATATCGACGGTGGCGACACCCATAAAGCGCTTATCATCCTTCATTGGCACGGTGCAGGTGATCATCGGCTCTTTGGTAAAAGGGTCAATATAGGCGTTGGACCAACTGCAATGATCGGCGGGGGTTGTTTTGCCCGCTACGTACCAACTTTCATTGTGATACCCCTTCCCGTCTGGATGGTTGTAATCGTCGTAGTACTCCATGGTCGCGCCTGCTCGGCCCCAGAAAAAACTGCGCCGCGCCACCCCTTGTGTAAATGTGCCGGGCTCGGGCCAGATACCACCGCCGGCAATCGCTGGATCGCCATGATTATTGAGGATCTCGGGAAAGGTGGTGCGGAACAGAGCTTCATCTTTGGGGAGTGTGGTCCCCGCTAACGCCATGGTGCTGGTTAACAGTTCAATTTGGCCGAGTTTGGCGTCGAGTAAATCGAGCAGGGCGTGTTGATTGATGCTGATCCGCTCTTGTCGCTGCTCAATAAGCTCGGGTTTTACCTTCCATTCCACCACCGCAAAAATCGTCAGTAATGCCATAATCAGAACAAACGCAAAACCGAGGTTGATCTGATGACGAATCATGGGTGCGACTTTGGCCATTTTGAATACATCCTCTTTCTTAGCTGAAACAGGTGTGGAGCGGTTGCGTCCTGCGGTCAGCCTTGCCAAATTTCGATGAAGCTAGTCAATCATCCCCATTAGTGTAGTTGGCACTGAGTGTTTCTTCTGCATCAAGAAGGGGAGTGGAACGGAAAAGCGAACGTCACTCATAAAAAACCCCCTTAGCTATCCATCGCTAAGGGGGAGGCAGGGTTTTCGGTATGACGAAATAAAGCGCGGATACTTTATTTAATATTGACGACCATCTTGCCGAAGTTTCGGCCTTCGAGTACATCAATCAGTGCTTGAGGCGCTTGCTCAAAGCCATCCACCGCGTGTTCACGGTAATGGATTTGGCCTTCACCGACCCATTTGGCCATGTCGTGAGCGAACTCAGGGTAACGGTGCGCATAGTCATCAAAAATGATGAAACCTTTTACGGTTAGGCGCTTAACCAAGATGGTGCCCATCAACTGTGAAAGGCGGTCTGGGCCTTCTGGCAGGGCGGTGTTGTTGTATTGAGATACCAAGCCACACACGGGAATGCGTGCGCCGGTGTTAAGCAGTGGCATCACCGCATCAAATACCTTGCCGCCGACGTTTTCAAAGTACACATCAATGCCTTGCGGGCAGGCTTCGGCAAGCTGCTCGGCAAAGTTATCGGCTTTGTGATCGATACACGCGTCAACACTGAGGTGTTCACGAGCGTATTGGCATTTGTCTTCACCACCGGCAATCGCTACCACGCGGCAGCCTTTCAGCTTACCGATTTGTGCGACGGTCGCGCCAACGGGGCCGGTTGCGGCCGCCACCACCAGGGTATCGCCCTCTTTGGGTTGGCCGATATCTAATAAGCCCATGTAGGCGGTGAAGCCGGGCATTCCCAAGATCCCAAGCGCGTATGAAACCGGTGCGAGATCGGGATTAAGTTTAAGCAGGGTATCGCCATCGACGACAGAATGGGTTTCCCAACCTTTGTAAGCCAGTACCCAATCGCCGGCTTGGTAATCGGCATGGTTGGACTCTAGCACTTTACCCACGGTGGCACCGACCATCAGACCATCAATTGCTACCGGTTCAGCATACGACTTAGCATCGCTCATCCGGCCGCGCATGTATGGGTCAATCGATAGGTGATGGTTTTCAATCAGGACGTCATTGTTGCCTAGTGCGGGAATGGCGACTTCTTCTAAGCGAAAGTTCTCGGCAGTGGGTGCGCCAACTGGGCGTGATGCGAGAACAAAACGTTGATTTGTTAATGCTGACATTAGTTCCTCCCTTGATGTTGGGAAAAGAGGCGGCTGCTTCAGCGCGCCTCACAATAGCAATGAAATAAACCGGCGATTAAAGCGCGGCTTGCAGCACGCGGCGACACACGTCCGGGGTGACATCGCCATGTTCGCCGAGCTGGGTCATACCGTGTTGGGTTAGACTTTCAATCAACGGCTCAATCGCAGTTTCATCCAGATCGTAATCGCTCATGCGTGTTTTCACGTTCATGCGCTCGAAGAAATCGCGCGTTTTCTCGATCGCTAATTTGGCTTTCTCGGCGTCGCTGCCTTGGTCAATATGCCAAACACGTTCAGCAAATTGTGCGAGCTTGGCCTGTTTTTGCTCAAACTTCTCATTGAGCATCGCAGGCAGCACAACAGCAAGGGTTTGGGCGTGGTCTAAGCCATGTTGGGCTGTGAGCTCATGGCCGAGCATATGGGTTGACCAGTCTTGCGGGACACCCACGCCAATCAAGCCGTTAAGCGCTAAGGTGGCTGTCCACATCAGACTCGCACGCACATTGTAATCTTCTGGTGTTTCCAGCGCTTGTGGGCCCAACTCAACCAAGGTTTGTAGCAGGCCTTCAGCAAAGCGGTCTTGCACCGGCGCATTGGCAGGATAGGTGAGGTATTGTTCCACCACGTGAACAAACGCATCGACCGCACCGTTCCCCACTTGGCGAATCGGTAGGGTGTAGGTTTTCACCGGATCCAACACTGAGAACTGCGGGAACACCAGCTCACTCATAAACGGCAGTTTCGCTTGCATTGACTCACGGGTCACCACCGAGCCTTTGTTCATCTCAGAGCCGGTAGCAGGTAAAGTGAGCACGGAGCCAAATGGCAGCGCTGCTTCCACTTTTCCGCCCATGCTGGTGAGGATGTCCCATGCGTCACCGTCATATTTCGCGGCCGCGGCAACGAATTTGGTGCCGTCGATTACTGATCCACCGCCCACAGCGAGGAGGTAGTCATAACCTTCAGCGCCGACTTTCTCGACTGCCTTCATTAAGGTCTCATAGCGCGGGTTGGGTTCAATGCCACCAAATAGGCCAAATTGACGTTGCCCTAGCGCTTGTTCGACTTCATCCAAGGTGCCGGTTTTACGTGCGCTTTGGCCGCCGAAAAGAATCAACACTTTTGCATCGGCCGGGATGAGCCGATCCAGCTCGGCAATCTTACCTTCGCCAAAAACGATACGTGTGGGATTGTAGAACTCAAAGTTGTTCATTGCTCATCCTTCCTTTTATTGTGCTTGATGGTATCAAGCGTTTATTTAAATTAGACCGGTCGTCTAGTGAGTGCCGGTTAAAAACCCGCCAAAGCGGGTTTTGAGCAGATGGTGGCTGTGCGCTAACAACGAGTGCCGTCGCGAGTGCCACGCATCGGAGATTAATTTGTTGTTTAAGCGATGCTTGATACAGCAAAGCGTTGTTAATCGATCAGCCCGAGCTTTTCTTCGGTGATGGTCATCGCTTGTGCAAGATGACTATCGTTACGATGCAGTTTGGTTAATAAGCTGGCGCCCAGCCACAACTGATACAAGGTCGTGGCAGTGGTAAGCGCGGTTTTTTCATCAAACACATCGCTATCTTGGGCGAGGGTACTCGCCAAGCAGCTAATCAGCTGATCGGTGCCATCGCGCAGTGCCAGCCGCATTGGCTCGGATAAATCAGCCACTTCTGCACTCAGCTTCACGACCAAACACGTTTGCACCGGATCCAAACTACAATATTGTGCTTGCCAGCGACTGAAGTAGCTGTGTACACGTGCAATGGGAGAGAGCGTGCTATCTGACAGTAAGCGGTTTACATCGGCAATGTAGCAAGCAAAATAGTGGTCTAACACGGCTTGGCCGAATTGTTCTTTCGACGCAAAGTAGTGGTAAAAAGACCCCTTGGGCACGCCGGCTTGTTTTAGTATCGCGCTAAGGCCGACGCCGCTAAAGCCAAATTGCGCCATCACGCTCACGCCCGTTTCCAACAAGTGTTGGTGGGTCGCGTTGTGAGTGCTGGTTTCTTGGGTGCTGCTCGATTTCATGTGGGGTAGCATAATCAAAATTAGACCGGTCGTCTAGTGGTGCGAGAATTTTTTATGTTGGCGTGGTTCGGTGGCATAAATCAGGCCGGTATGCTGTGCGAAATCCCAGTTTGTGTCAGATTTATTACTCTGTTCACAATTTGAACGGCACGCCGTGGCACAGTGGCAAAAGTGTGCTTTACTGAAAATGTCAGCTGAGCTGACACACAATTTGGTAGATGATTAGCGCGCAGTGACGCGCCACATAATGCGTTAAGTCCCCGTTAATGTCAGGCGCCCATGACGACACCTTGTTAGCCGCCAGCCAGGCAATTAACACAAGACCATGCGGTGAGGACGCTCAACGTAGTGAGCACACGGGGCAATGTAAGAAACATGTTCATTGACCAACAACCAACAAGGAATGCATCTTGAAGCCGCTCAGTAGAGCGGCTTTCTCTTTTGTGGGCCTCGCGCCTGACCTACCTGACATATTGAATACGTATTTAGCACCTTGAGCTGGCTGTTTTCTCGCCTTATCGCTGCTTGACAGTGATCGAATTTGCTTTCCGGAACGAAATAATATAAGACTATGAATTGGCGCCGTATTCGGCGCTTGACATCAATATCGTTCATTAATCTGATTGAGAGGTGTTCGATGAACAACAAAAGCAGACGTTTGTGGTATTACTACAAAACAAAGTCGAATAAGACCCGCCCAGTTAAAGCGGCTGGGTCAGCGTAATCAAGCGTTAGTCAGGCAACCGATGGGTTGCCTTTTGTCGTTCTAAGCGATTGAAAAAATCACTAAGCTATTGTGCATTGTCGAATTTTTCATCTAATCTTATCAGTAAAGCTTTAACAAGCGCATTGACCCAAAGAGGGGCGCGGGAGGGACGATGAATGTACTATCTTTCCAGCATGTCAATGAATTGATTAATGAAACGATCACGCTCATTGATGGAACGGATACGGAATACGCAATGACGCTGGCGCG
Source organism: Salinivibrio sp. IB868 (assembly GCF_001995655.1). Taxonomy (NCBI): domain Bacteria; kingdom Pseudomonadati; phylum Pseudomonadota; class Gammaproteobacteria; order Vibrionales; family Vibrionaceae; genus Salinivibrio; species Salinivibrio sp. IB868. Next base: position 37,682 of record NZ_MUEW01000004.1, on the reverse strand, counting down.
TGTCGACACCCATCCTGGCCACGGTGATGAGGTGGGTGGGCACGCGGTAGAAAACTTCAGCCTAGTATTGAAAGGGCCGGAAGACACCCGCTTTCCGCAAGGCAATTACCTGCTTACCCATCCAGCGCTTGGCGAGCAGATCCTACATATGCTCCCCGTCGGGGACGCCACCTATACCATTAACATCAACACGCAAGCCTAATCTTTCTGTGGTCGCTCACTGTTGTCCATTGGGGCCTCGTAATAGTTAGCGACCAACACTGATTAAATAACCGCCAGTCAATGAGTTACTTTCGCCTTTTCATAGATTAGTCACGGAAATTGAGTAGAATAAGACCGCTAAGCTAGCAGTAGGGAGGTCATATGTTTGCCTGGCTGAGTGGCTTATTTGAAAAGGAACAGCTGCAATCGTTTGTCTGGGTGAGAGACATTATGGCGAGCAACCCCAAAGGGAGCTACGCCAAGTATAAAAAGTATTACGATCGCCACGTTGATCGCATTCTTAAGGGTTATCACAAAGACTTTCTCCGCTTTGAGAAATTCGCCGCCCGTAATTACAAATACAGCGACCAATCGATTTTTATGGCGATAAAGGTTGCTAACTATGCCTATCAGCTTGGACAGCTGAAAGTGGCCGCTTGCATAACGGCGGCAGTGATTTCGGCGTGTAATCGTGCAAAAACAGGCGAGTCACAGGTTCACCCTAAACTGTATCGCGCCACCGTGGTGCTGCATAAAAAAGTGCTCGAAACGGGTAAGGCGAATAAGACAGAGAAACCGAAGACACCAGCGTGACGACACAGTGTTGGGTAAATTTTACCCACTTAACAAAAATGTCATATTCCTATTCAGCCCCCGCCATGGCTGAATAGGTGATGCTTGTCACGTTTTTCCCTTCTTTGACTGTAACAATTTGTTCTGGTCATTCATTCGCCACACTGATAGAGTCCCCTCCCTCACACACCTTGTGAGCGAACTAATGCTTAAATCTACACAAAATAATGACCGTCTCGTAGCCGTGTTTACTATCGGCTTTGTTGCTGTCTTCCTTGCCTTTGCCTTGTTTGACCTGAAACACTTCTCTTCTGTTATCCAGTCTCTATTTTCTGAGTCTGCCAACCTTTTTGGTTACTGGTGGCAGTGGTTGATGGTGATCAATTTTGTACTGGCGCTTGCTATCGGCGGCAGTAAATTTGGTAAATTAAAACTTGGCGCCACGGATACTGTCTCAATGAGTCGTTTCCGTTGGGTTGCGATGATCATGTGCACCCTGCTTGCGGGTGGTGGTGTTTTCTGGTCAGCCGCGGAACCTATTTATCACTTCATGACGCCGCCGCCGGCGTTGGGTGACATGGAAGCGGGTGTGATGGAAACCGTCGCCCCTGCCCTGAGCCAAAGCTTTTTCCACTGGGGCTTTTTAGCCTGGGCAGTATTAGGCACTTTGGCAACCATCGTACTGATGTATGCCCACCATCAAGCGGGTGTACGCCTGCGCCCTCGTGCGTTGCTGTATCCGCTACTCGGTGACAAGCTGGAAAACCACTGGTTAGGCTCTGTGATTGATGCCTGCTCTATCATTGCCGTGGCGGCCGGTACCATCGGTCCGATTGGCTTTTTGGCCACCCAGCTTGGCTACAGCCTAGAAAGCTTTGTGGGTATCGAAAACACCATGCCAATGCAGATGCTGATTCTGGCTGCCGTCGTGGCGATTTACTCGATCTCTGCATTTACGGGGATGGATAAAGGCCTACAATGGCTGAGCCGCATGAATGTGATTGGTGCAGCCGTATTGTTGGGCGTGGTGATTGTGCTGGGTCCAACTGGCTTTATTTTCGAACAGTTTGGCTCAGGCTTTAGCTACTACCTCAACAATATGCATACGCTAGCACTGAATACCGATAACGGTAGCTGGAATGCATGGTGGACTTGGTTCTTCTGGGGTTGGTTTATTGGCTTTGCGCCGATGATGGCGATCTTTATCGCTCGTATCTCGAAAGGCCGCTCGATTCGTGAGCTGATCGTCGCCGTGGCTATCTGTGCACCGATTGCGACTAACTTCTGGTTCTCAGTACTGGGTGGTACGGGTATCTTTTATGAGTTGCAATCGCCTGGCAGCATTTCTGGCCCAATGGCGGATGCGGGTTTGCCTGCTATCTTGATTGCGTCCTTGTCACAGCTGCCTTACAGCGTGGTTCTGATCCCAGCCTTTATGCTGCTGACCACCACCTTCGTGGCGACCACGGGTGACTCGATGGCTTATTCGATTGCGATGGCCGTGTCAGGTGACAACCAGCCAACGCGCCGTCATCGTCTGTTCTGGGCGATTGTGATGGGTGTGGTTGCCGGTGTGCTTCTGCTTGCCGGCGATGGTGGCTTGAATGCGCTTCAGTCGTTTATCGTGATCACCGCCGTGCCTGTGTCTTTCTTGATTGCCTTTACCTTTATCACCGGTCCGATTGCGGTGATGCGGATGCAGCAAGAGAAAGAAGCGAACTTAGCATTACAGCCGGCGACCGCCAGCTAGTAAGACCAGAGTTTGTTAATGAGAAAAGCGCCGAGTTGTCGGCGCTTTTTTTTGCTTATTGGATAGGAATCATCGCGCTATTTGGGTTGCCATTGTCCACTGGTGACGAGTTTATCCATCACCTTATCGACGGCGACTTGCGCTTTAGCGACGATTTCATCCACTTCGTTGGGGGTGACCACCAAGGGTGGGGCAAAACCAAGAATATCGCCATGTGGCATCGCACGCGCAATCAGACCTTGCTCCATACAGGCAGCGGCCACTTGTGGGCCCACTTTAAGGCTGGGGTCAAAGAGGCTGCGGTTGGCACGATCAGGCGAAAACTCGAGGGCATGGAGCAAACCCACCCCGCGGCTATCGCCAATCAGTGGGTGATTGGCAAACGCGGCTTTCATCTTCATTTGCAAATATTCCCCCGTGGTCGCGGCGTTCTGAGTCAGATTCTCGCTCTCGATGATATCGAGGTTACACAGTGCGGCTGCCGCGCCCAGTGGGTGGCCAGAGTAGGTGTAACCATGGCCAATCGCGCCCCACGCATCGGTGCCGTCTTCCAGCACATCCCATACCTTGTGACCGATCATCACCCCAGAGAGAGGTTGATAGGCCGAGGTTAATCCTTTGGCAACGGTAATCAGATCAGGCTTCATGTCGTAGTAAATAGAGCCAAAATCACTCCCGATACGGCCAAAGCCACATACCACTTCGTCGGCGATCAGCAAGACGTCATACTTATCCAGTACTTTGCGAATCGCCGCCCAGTAGCCCTCGGGAGGTGGCACAATGCCACCGGTGCCGAGCACGGGTTCGGCAATCATCGCTGCGACCGTGTCGGGTCCTTCCGCGAGGATCATTTTCTCCAGTTCATCGGCACAGTGTTGCGCGAATTCAGGTTCTGTCATGCCGCTGTCTTCACGGCGATAATAGTAGGGAGCCATGGTATGTTTGATGCGCTCGATGGGCAGATCAAAGTGCGCATGGAACAGTGGTAACCCCGTGAGTGACCCTGATGCCACGCTGGAGCCGTGATAACCCCGATCCCGAGAGATGATTTTCTTTTTCTCAGGCTTACCACGCGCATTGTTGTAGTACCAAACAATTTTAAGCTGTGATTCATTGGCGTCACTGCCCGACATGCCGTAATAGACTTTGCTCATGCCCGGCGCCATGTTGATTAGGCGCTCCGATAAGGTCACGAGCGCTTCGTTGGTGTGGCCTACATAGGTGTGATAGTACGCGAGCTTTTTCGCTTGCTCATAAATGGCGTCGGCCATTTCTTCCCGACCATAGCCGATATTGACGCAGTAGAGCCCAGCGAAGCCATCAATCAGCTCAATCCCTTCGGAATCGGTGATGCGAATACCTTTGCCTGTCTCAATCACTCGGCCTGGCATCTCGCCGTGCGCATACTGCTTCAAGTGGGTTGAAGCATGGAATACGGTGTTTCTGTCTTTTTCCAACAAGGCTTTTGTTTCTGGACGCATGATCAGTCTCCTTATCCGTCAGCAAACCTGAATTAGCTGCCGCTCACCGTGGGCAAGCCACCTAAACAGTAGTATTTGATTTCACTAAATTCGTCGATGCCATAGCGGCTTCCTTCACGGCCCAAGCCCGACTGTTTGACGCCACCAAATGGAATAGGGTGACCGGTCATTTTCACTGAGTTGACACTGACCATGCCGACCTCAAGGCCGCGCAGACAGCGCCAAATATCTCGAATATCATTGCCATAGACATACGCCGAGAGTCCGTACTCGGTATCGTTACCCATCGCAATTGCCTCATCTAGATTGTCATAGGCAATCACGCCCGCCACAGGACAAAAATTCTCTTCTTGATACACCAGCATATCGGGCGTCACCTTGGTGATAAGCGTAGGGGCAAAGAAGTTTTCGCCTAGGTTGGGGTTGAGTTTTCCGCCCATCACGGTCGCGCCTTTGGCAATGGCGTCATCGACAATGGCTTGTGCTTTGTCCACGGCACGAGACGAAATCAATGGGCCGATATCTGTGCTGGGCAGCAAACCATTACCCACTTCAAGTTCATCCATTAACGCGGCGAAGGCATCGACAAAGGCTTGATGTTTGTCGCGCGGGACTAAAATTTTGTTGGCGGCCAAGCAATCTTGTCCCGATGTTTGAAACTTGGCATCGATGGCCGCGCGCGCCGCTTGTTGAATATCCATATCAGGCAAGACAATAAAGGGCGCATTGCCGCCAAGCTCCATGGCGCACTTTTTCACGGTTTGGGCACTTTGTTCGAGTAGTAACCGTCCCACACGCGTTGAGCCTGTGAAACTCAGCGCTTTGACTTTGTCGCTTTGACAAAGCTGGGCCGAGACCATGGGCGCGTCACCCATAATCACGTTAAACACCCCTGCAGGGATCCCGGCACGTTCTGCGAGCTCGGCCAACGCTAGCGCAGAAAAGGGCGTTTCTTCTGCGGGCTTGACGATCACACTACAGCCAATCGCGAGCGCTGCTGCTGCCTTACGGGTGATCATCGCGTTAGGGAAATTCCATGGGGTGATTAAAGCTGCCACCCCAATGGGCTCACGTAGTGTCGCCAGATGGGCGTTGGGAATGTGGCTAGGCATGGTGTCGCCATACACGCGTTTCGCTTCTTCGGCAAACCATTGAATGAACGAGGCCCCGTACGCCACTTCCCCCTCGGCGTCGCGCAACGTTTTGCCTTGCTCGAGCACCATTAGATGCGCGAGATCGTGTTGGTTTTCCATGATTAAGTCGTGCCATTTCATCAATAGCTTGGCGCGCGTTTCGGCGGACTCGGCACGCCACAGGTGGAAAGCGGTCTCGGCGTCATCAATGGTTTGATTGATTTGCGCAGCATTGAGTGATGCGGTGTAGCCGAGCACTTCGCCCGTTGCCGGATTGAGCACGGGTGTATCTGAATCGCCATTGATCCATTTACCATTGGCATAGGCAAGTTGGCGAAATAGACGCTGATCGTCCAGGTACGCGAGAACGTCTGAACTGGCTTTGCCGGCTACATCATGACGCAATGCATTGGCTGCGCTGCCAGTGTAGTTAAGATCGCGTGATTGGAATACGGTCATACTCCCTCCTGATTCAAAATCGCCACGCTGCCTATCAGCGTTTGCCTACTGTTACTGTATGCAATCAGCAAAAAAGAGGTTTTTTGTTAAGAAGGGGGATTAACGAATTTTTTTCTGAAACCGCGCGATGACAGAAGAAAATTTTCTGGTGTCGATAAAAAGGTCGGATTGGCGTGATAAAACCATGAGAGGTAAGCGGTCAAGCAATGCATCAGGCGCACGAAAATACCGTGCGCCTTGCCGCTATTATTGGCTAACATCCAGTGTGACACCACTGAACGCGCGATAGCCACGAATACCAATAAACACCTCGTCGCCGGCGTTGACATCTACCTGACAGCTCTCACTGTTGCCACTGGTGTACGGACGACATTGGTACTGGTTTTGGTCTGGTTTGGTGCCTTTTTGTACATACAAGTCGGCATCTCCCGTGCCGCCATACATGCGCACGGTGGCGCTACCTGTTTGTGGCGCGGTATAAGCGAAGTATTGCCAGCTGCTGCGTTGACCGCTTAGATCGGTACGTGGAAAGTCGTTAACACTACCCACGGTAAAGGCTTTGCTTACCGAGTCAGTCAGCCCTTGGTCATCGGTGACGGTCAGTGTCACGGAATAGGTGCCAGCGCTGCCATACTTATGTGACGCTGTCACGCCAGTCGCTTGATAGCCATCACCAAAATCCCATTGATAACTGACGATGCTGCCATCGCTGTCATTGGCGCCATTGGCGTCAAACTCACAGCTCAGTGCTGTGCATTGGCCTGTAAAGACGGCATTCGGCGCGCCTCCCGATTGATGATCGCCTTGCGGAGGGACATTATCAAACTCACCGGCCACTTGTGGCCAAATCTTGTCAATGCGTACCCCTTGGTTTTCACAGCCGCCAAAGTGGTGAAGCGCTATCACATTGTGGCTTTCTTTGGCGAGTACGGGTGAGCCCGATGAGCCGCCGGTGGTATCACAAAAATAGCCTGTATCCGTGTTGCTGCCTCGACCATTCGTGATGGCGACGTCAATCTGGCATATTCCACCACTGTTTTGGTCGCTTTCAATCGAGAGTTCTTTCGGGTTACCTGCGCCGTGTTGTGGAATAAAAATGGTTTCGCCACGTTGAGGTTGGCGCACATCAAGTCCCATATAACCGAACTGCGCCACTTTGGCGAAGTTGTTCACGCTAAATAGGGTGTAATCGAGGGTGTAATCGGTGTTGAGTAGTTGCGCGCCAGTGACTTTTACCACATCAGTAATTTGACCACTGCCACAGGTGGGGCGCTGATAATTAAACCACACTTCGGTATTAGCAAGCTCGGTCTGGCTTTCGACACAGTGATTGTTGGTGAACATGTGATTGTCTGGCCCTACACGCCAGCCGGTGCATAAGCCACTACCATTCATTAATAAGCGCGCCACTGGGCGACTGCGCTCATATTCTTCTGGGTGACTGTCCTGCCAGCAAGCGACGTCTTTGCGCTCATTGATACCACAGGTTGAGAGTTGACCTACCTCTTGCTCGGCGATGATTTCATCACTGGGATCGCCCGCTTTATAGGTATCGATACGCAAGGCATGTTTTGATTGCCATTGTGTGCCAGCGGGGAGGGTGAGCGTGACTCTTGCGGTGTCGCCATGCACTGACATGGCAGAAAACTGATTCACACCGTCTTCGCCGTTTTCTGCGTTGAAGGTTCGCTGACCATTGGCTTGCATGGTGTAACGATATTGCTCTTGACCATCTTCACTGCTCACCGTGACATAGGCCCCTTCTGGTAAAGAAAATTGTGAAAAATGCACCTTAATAAAAGCCGCGTCAGTCTGATGTACCGTGATGGTTTTTTGGTAAGGGCTTGTGAGTGAAAATGCCTGGAAATTTGGCGGTGGTGTAAGGTCGGCATCCAGTGCGAACTGACTGGCGATTTGGATTGGGCTGAGCGGGGTGTCACCCATGCTCGCCAGTGCCGATGATGAACAAAGTGTTATTGCTGCGAGAGTTGTACAAACTAAGAATGGTCGTTTCATGATTTCCTCTATCTTCCGTGAGTGTCAATGTGCAAACGTCACAGTGATAGAGGCTAGTGAAGGTTTTATTGATAGGTGAATTTGTTTGTCTGTAATGTTGGACAAATCATGCCGTAATGTAACAGGAAGAGATATGTTGCTAAAAAGTTAATGGGCCATGCGTCAATGTCATTGAGTACTAGCAAACAAGGACAAGCAATGATTAGCCATTGGCAGCAACATCTGGTGTTTCAAGTGGTAAGGTGAGGGCTGGTCGCTTCACCTGTTTGGTGACGATATAGGTGTAGTACTGTTTGATGCCAAGGTCATCGGTCAACCAGCTATCAATCAGACGCTGATAATAGTCGATATCAGTGACACCAAGACGAACGATATAGTCTATCCCACCGCCCGTCGCCCAACACTCTTTGACATCGTCGCAGTGCTGCATGGCACGTTCGAAACGTTGAAAGCTGTCAACATCATGCTGGCCAAGGGTGATCTCGACCAGCACAGTGTTAAGTTTTACCACCGCATCTGGATTGATACGTGCGCCATAGCCCTCGATGATACCTGCTTGCTCGAGCCGTTTTACCCGCTCCCAGCAGGGGCTTACAGACAGGTTGATCGCCTGTGCGAGGTTAGATTTGGTAATACGGCCATCTTGCTGCAAGATCTGCAAGATTTTGATATCAAATTTATCCAGCTTCATGGCCCCTCCGCTAAACAGGTTCGGCAATCACCGCAAAGGTATCGCCGATATAAATCCGTCCGAGGTGACGTTTGGCCAGTAAAATACCGTCGCGCTCGGCGTAGTAGGGGATGGGTTCGGTCCCTGTACGCTCAATATTATGCACTTTGCCAATTAAATCACCCTGTTTGATGGTATCGCCTAAGTGGACAGAGAACTCAATAATCCCTGCGTGCTCGCTTTGTACATAACAATGTTTATCTGGTAACTCGAGTTTGATAGGGGCGATGGGTGGGTGACGGTAGTCGTCTTGTAAGATCCCTGAAAATACCAAGAAGTTATGAATACCACGTTGGGTAATCGCGATGGAGTCTGGTGTGCTGGTGCCGCCGCCGCCAAGCTCTGTGGTGACAAAAATCTTACCTTGTTGCTCTACCGCCGTGTCGTACATGCTGGTGGCATCCATTTCAGTGGTTTGCACTTGATAGGGGGCACCAAACAGGCGAGCCCCTTCGGCACAGGCGTCGGCTTGCTGAAGATTCTCTAAGCGGTGGGACGCCGCATAGGGAATAAGATCTAAGGTTTTACCGCCTGAGTGAATGTCTAAAGCGGTATCGCACTGTGGGATTAAATATCGGGTGAAGTAATCGGCAATTTGTTCGGTGACACTGCCGGTTGGTGAACCAGGAAAAGCGCGGTTCATGTTGCCTTGATCCCAAGGGGAAGTGCGTGTGCCTGCGGTCACGGCGGGCGCGTTCATCATCGGTAAAATGATCACACGGCCTTTGATATCGTTTGGCATCAGTTGATGGCAGGTATTGAGTAACGCCGTGATGCCCTCGTATTCATCCCCATGGTTGCCGCCCGTCAGCAAGGCCGTTTTCCCCTCGCCGTTTTTAACTACAGTGATCGGAATGGTGACACAGCCCCATGCGGATTGGTCGTGTGAGTGAGGCAGTTTAAGAAAGCCGTGCTGTACACCATCGGCATGAAAATCGACGGTGGCTTCAATTGCGGTGGGTTCCATAACCTCTCCTTGTGATCTGTCGTGACGCTCCATCCGGCGGAAACGGGTAACGTTTGATTTTTAAATCATCACGTTATGAGTGTAGCTAAAAATAATAATGAGGCTGAACAGAAAAGGGCACAAGTATGGTGCCCGTATCTGGCGCGGTGTACCAAGCTAGTGTTTGACAAACAACTGGCGCGGTAGGTCACACAAGGTTTGCGCACCATCGCGGGTGATCACAATGCTTTCTGTGGTTTCCATGCCCCAGTCTTTCATCCAAAGCCCTGGCATGAAATGAAACGTCATCCCCTCGCGCAATAGGGTTTGATCACTGGGTCGCAAGCTCATGGTGCGCTCGCCCCAATCGGGTGGGTAGCTTAACCCTATCGGATAGCCACAGCGCGCGCCTTCCCGATCAAACCCATAGCGCAACAAGGCATCATTGAGGGCGTTGGCAATGTCTCCGCATGTGTTGCCGGGCTTGGCGACCGCGAGACCGGCTTCTAGTCCGGCCTGTAGCGCCTCGTCAGCACGGAGGAACTCATAACCCGGCTCTCCTAAGAAAATGGTACGAGAGAGTGGGCAGTGATAGCGACGATGCACTCCAGCGATTTCGAAGAAGGTCCCTTCTCCCCGTTTAAATGGGCGATCGTCCCACGTTAAGTGAGGCGCAGCAGCATCACCGCCTGAGGGCAACATCGGCACGATAGCGGCATAATCCCCAAAGTGGCCATCGTGGCCAACCACCGCGTGTTTATTAATCTCTGCAACCAGTAAATGCTTGGGTAAGCCGGGCTCGATCATTTCAAAGGCGACGCGGTGCATATTCTCCACGATACGCGCAGCTGTATGCATGTAGGTGAGCTCTTGATCAGACTTGACCGCGCGGCACCAATTAACTAGTCCGGTAGTATCGACGAGGGTCGCCATTGGCAGATGTTCTTTGAGCGATTCAAACGCCGTGGCGCTGAAATAGTAGTTGTCTTTCTCGACGCCGATGCGGCCACGATCCCAATAGCGTTCTGCCAGCACATAGTTTGCCAAGTATTCCATGGGGTGCAGGGGCGGATTCATCACGTAATGGTCAGGGTAGTAGGTGATGCACTCAGCACTCATGTAGACAGTACGCAGCGCGCCATTCGCGTCCTGGACACGTCCGAACCACAAAGGGTCACCCGTTGCGCCAATCACTACGCACTGAGGCACATAGAAAGACCAGCCATCGTAACCGGTTAGCCACGCCATGTTAGATGGATCGTGCACTAACAAGGTGTCGATCTCTTGTTCTTCCATGGCATAGCGAACCTTGGCTAAACGGGCGCTGTATTCTTCGTAAGAGAACTTCAATACAACGTCGCTCATACGCGTGACTCCTGTTCAATACCACGACTGTGGTGCTTATAAACGTACTACTGACCGGTAATCAAACTTGGATCAAGTATGATTACCGGTACAGAAAGGTGCCGTTTTTCGGTCTTGTTATCGAACAAACGGAGGAAGCGCGAGTGTTGCGCGGTCCTGTCTAGGCGACTCTACTGTCTGGTGCGGCTGTTGCTCAGTGAGCCCATTCGGCCTGCTCACCGGATAAGATTTTGTTTCGCCTCTAGTTAAGTGTTAAACCATGGAGTGAAAACCCGTCAAGTTTTATTAGCAACAAATTTGTCACTAAACTGCCAATCTGTGCAGACAGGCAAGTGTTGGCGTGAAGCGGGAAAGCGTGGGAAGGGGATACGAAATACGCGAAAAGAGCCTAGTGCTGGTTTATGGGGCAAGCGCTAGGCTCTTATCAAGTAAGATTATATTGGTAGATTACTGCTTTTTCAGGTGATACATCTCAGCAAGGTCGCCTTCGATGGTTTCGCCATTCATGTCTTGCATGATCACCTGGTTTTCCGCCACAAAGAAGTGGTTAGGGCTGTCAGTCAGCCCTTCAAGGATGACGACACTGCCTGTTTCATCCCACTTGAAGGTGCCTGATTCTTTAAGAGCTTCTCCCTCTTTGCCCAGATAGGTTTTGGTGAGTGAATACGTATTGTCTGGGTTCAGTGTTAGTGTGGTATCAATACCTTCACAGTCGGCGCAGGGCACCACACCTTGATACGTACCGTTCCAGTCTAGTGATGTTTTTGCATTATGATGATCAACCATTTCAGAAACGGTGTTTTCTGCGCTATCGATGGCGTTTTCTGCACTATCCATCGCTTGCTCTGTGCCTTCTTTCACTGCATTTTGGGCGTCGTCTAAGCTAGATTCGACTTGCGATTGCGCCTCTTGTGGTTCGTTGGTTTGCTGTTCACAGCCAACCAGTGCGACAACCAGTGCCAGTGGTGCAAGTAAATAGGTTTTTTTCATGTTTACCTCGTTTAATCAATGTTTAAAGGCTAAATCGTTGCTGGGGGYCAGCGATGAATGACTTCATGATAGGCGTTTGCTGCGCTTAGGTGTCATTATTGCGCTAGCATTAGGTCAGCGTTAGACAATAAACGTAAAAAAACCGTCAACTGATGAGAGTGATCTAAGCGACCACCTTTTACGTTAACACTCATGTCTTGTTAGTCTACTCAATGAAAACCAAGCAAATACTACCCAAACGCGTGACAATAAGGAGCGATGATGCAACAACACAAAATTTTGATGGTGCTGACATCTCACGATGCCATGGGCGATACGGGACACAAGACAGGCTTTTGGCTTGAAGAGTTCACCACCCCTTATTACGCGTTTAAAGATGCTGGAGCGAGCATAGTAGTTGCCAGCCCGGAAGGCGGCGCGGCACCGATTGATCCGAACAGCGAAGCGGAAGATGCGCAATCGGAATCCACACGCCGGTTTGATGGCGATGCGGAGTTGCAAGATATGGTTAATAACACCGTCAAGCTGAGTGATGTGAATGCGTATGAGTATGACGCGATTTTCTATCCCGGAGGACACGGTCCATTGTGGGACTTGGCGGAAGATCCGACATCTCGTCAGCTGATTGAGACCTTCTATTATCAGGGCAAACCCGTTGGTGCGGTATGCCACGGCCCAGCCGTGTTCCGCCATACGCGTTCAGATCGCGACGAGCCACTAGTGAAAGGTAAGCGCGTCACTGGTTTTACCAATGGCGAAGAAGCCGCCGTTGGCTTGACTGAGGTGGTCCCGTTTTTAGTTGAGGATATGCTCAAAGAAAACGGCGGCCTTTATGAGAAAGCGGATGACTTTACCTCGTATGTGGTTACTGATGGCAACTTAGTGACAGGGCAAAATCCGGTGTCATCTGAAGCCTGCGTCAATGCGGTGTTGGCATTGCTAAAGTAAGTCATATGATAGTCTCTCGATGAAAGCGCCTGCGGGCGCTTTTTTTGTATCGGACGAGATCAATAGAGTGGGGTGTATTTTATCCAATGGATTCGTGTAGATTAAAAACGACACGGATAGAAGAGCACGCCGCATGAAAATACTCATCATTGAAGATGACCACGATCTCAGCTTAGCGATGTCAGAATATTTAGAGCTGCATAATATCGACTGTGATTTTGCCTATAACGGCGAAACGGGGATCCAGCTTGCCAGCCAGCAGACGTTTGATTGTGTGATACTCGACAATATGCTGCCCAACGTTCAGGGTATGGCGGTTTGTCGTGAGCTGCGTGAGCAGGGTATCGATACCCCGGTGTTAATGCTGACCGCGTGCGGCGCGGACGCCGACCAGCTTGAGGGCTTTCGCGCTGGCGTGGATGATTATGTGGTCAAACCTTGCACCATGCCTTTGTTGCTCGCACGTTTACAGGCCTTGCATCGACGTCATCAACCGGTACGAGAGTGTATTACCATTGCTGATCTGACGATTTACCCCAAAGAGCATATCGCGTCGCGCGGTGATACGCCGCTTAAGTTGACCCCTATCGGTTGGAACATTCTGTTGCTACTCGCGCGCCGCTCACCCACTGTGGTGTCCAAAAGCGATATTGAGGAGGCGATTTGGGCCAGCGATGATGTGCGCCAAGGAACCATTAACGTGCACCTTCACCATTTGCGTAAAGTGGTTGATAAGCCCTTTGCTAAAACGCTGATCCACACCCATGTCGGTATTGGTTTGTCCCTTTCTGAGGCCGCGCCGGTATGAGCCAAAGCCCTGTTCGAAGCCTCGCGGCACAATCGCGTCGCCAGCTTGTGTTCATGGCGGTGGCGATCTTTATCGGGTTGTTGGCACTTGTCACCGTGTTTAGTTTTTATCAAATCAGTCAGGCAGGCAAAAACTACATGCGGCTCGATGCTATCAAGCTAGAGCAGAAGCTGGCCGCCGATCCTAACTATCCATTGCCCCAAAGCAACACTGTTAGTGCGTATCGAGATTGGCAGGCTATCCCGACATCGGTGCGTGATTTGTTTTCCTCAGAGCCGATACAGCCCGATGATCCAATTGAAATTCAGCGCATTAATGACAGTGGAACGCGTGAGTATGGCTACTTGTTGTACTCCGATCAGCACCTATCGCAAGGGCTATACCTGGTCGAGTTTGAAGCGGCAGAAAAAATCGAAGCATTAGCCGCCATGATTGTCGAGCGCTCGTTGGCCGATGCCAGCGTGTTAATTGCCGCTTTTATGCTGGTGCTTGTCACCGTGATTGGGCTGTTGTTTAACAATGCATTGAAGCCACTCAAAGAGTTGGTGGCATGGTCGGCGCGGGTAAAAACACACCCTGATCAAGCTATCGATGTGCGCTTTTCGGTACGTGAGGTTAACCAAATCGCCGACCACTTGATGGCCTCGCTGCAACAGGTGCGTGAACATAATCAACGAGAGCAGCAGTTCTTAAAGCATGCCAGCCATGAACTGCGCACGCCGTTGGCGATTATGCAGGCATCCTTGGATACTTTGTCACTGCGCATCGATGACAAGGATGCCAGTTATCCGGCCTTGCAGCGTGCCTCGCGTGCCAACGCCAATATGATGGCACTGTCTGAATCACTGCTTTGGCTGGCACGGCAACATCCAGATAAGGTTCGCCAATCAAAGGTCGACCTTGGCTCGCTCTGCGCAACCCTCGTGGATGAGCTGGCGTATCTTGCTGCGCATAAGCCAGTGACTGCCCATATCGATAATCACAGTGATCCTATTTCTATTGAGAGGGATTTGTTTCGTATTGCGAGTACCAACCTGATTCGCAATGCGCTCACCTACAGTGCGCCCGGCGCGATTGAGATTAAGATCACCAACGGGCAGTTTTCGATTGCCAACCCTATTGATTCAGACGTGGACGAGAATCAGATCGGATTTGGTCTAGGCCTACAGCTTGTTGAGCGCATTGCCAGACAGCTCAACTGGCATTTTGAATTTCAGTGCGACGCTCAGATGGCGAAGGCGGTTATCAATTGGGAAGCCGCGCACAAAATGACGGGAGAGTCTTAAGGTTTTCTTAATACCGGTTGTTTCAAGATAAGGGCGAACTCTCAGTTACTATTTCGCCATTATGGAGAATCGCCGGTGAACCCATTTGTCACACTCATCTGTTTCGTTTTGACCTTGGTGCCCTTAGCCGGGCATGCGCAAACCGACAGTATGTCCGCGGATAATTATCTGACCGTCGGCCTGGTCGGCTATACCGAGCCGTCGATATACCTCGGTGGTGAAGATGACCAAGACATTGAGCTGGTGGTTGAGGCGCAATGGGAGGGGATTTTTTATCGCAACGATACCCTAGGTGTGTATCTCGCCGAGGGCGACAGCTGGTATGTGTCGGCGGGCGTGGGCGACGATGTGTTTGGCGATCACGCCCGCGGTGACAGCAAAACCCTCAAAGATATGAAAAGTCTCGATACGGTGTATACCGCTAATCTAACCACCGGCTGGATAACGTCGGTGGGCTATTTTGAGCTCGGCTACCATCATGATATCTCGGATAATCATAACAGTGGCGCGGTGGTGGGCCGCTATGGCGCGCCGATGGAACAAGGCCAGTGGGTGCTTGACCCTCAAGTGTCACTGACTTGTGTGGGTCGCGCGGTGAGTCGTTATTATGTCGGTGTGTCATCCCAAGACGCCAAAGCTGGCCGACCTACTTATCAACCTGATCAAACCTGCAAATTCCAATCCGACCTCAATCTCTATTACAGGCTTGGCCGCGCGCATCATCTGTTGTTGGGGGTGAGCTATCGCCACTATGGCGATGAAGTATCAGACAGCCCTATTGTCGATAGAGACGATCTTTGGTCGTTCAATACCGGCTATTTATACACCTTTTAGTGATAATGGGGTGGAAGGAAAAGGCGATGAAGTGGCTAAAGCGAGGTTTGATAGCGCTGATGCTGATAGGCGCGTTTGTGTTGATAGTCATGGATGACCCAAACGCGGGGCTGACGCGTCAATCCATTCACTTTAACGTAGGCGATAATCAGCTCACGGGTGAGTTAATTTTACCTGAAGGTACTGAGGCGCCGAATCAGTGTGTGGTGTTTGTGCATGGTTCTGGTGACGTGCCGACCGATGCGTTTGGTTATTACCTCCCACTTTGGCGAGTATTAGCGGCGAATGGGTGGTGTGCGTTGTCTTGGGATAAGCCGGGAGTGGGAGAGTCGAGCGGGGATTGGCGGGCGCAATCGATGCAAGATCGGGCCGATGAAGTCGCGGCGGCGATTCGCTATTTGCGCCAAACCTTGGGGCTAAAGGATGGCAAGCTGGGGTTGATGGGCTTTAGTCAAGCTGGTTGGGTGATCACTAAGGTGGCGCACCAAGTCGAAAACATCGATTTTCTGATCAGTGTCGGTGGAGCAGTCAACTGGATGGCGCAATCCGAGTATTCTGGACGTCAACGGCGATTAGCCGCCGGATACAGTGAATCCGCTATTGCGGCTGAGCAAGCTGCCGAGGCGACAGTGGATGCCTTGATCCAATCCGGCGCGTCGTATCAGCAGTACCTCAACCACGTAAACTCGAATGGCAACGCGCCCATGAGCGAGGCCTTTTGGCAATTTGTACAACGTAACTGGGCCTCGGATGTGACTGCTGATTTAATCGATCTCGACGTGCCCACGTTAGCGTTGTTTGGTGCGCGGGATGCTTATGTCGACTCAGATAAAACCGCTTCTACGTATCACCAGCTGCTCGCTAACGCGCCGCTGCCTTTTTATCACGTGCGTGTGTTTGAAAATGCCGACCACAGCCTACTGCGCACCGATAATATCGCCAACGCGCACAGTGAGCGTCACCGTTGGTTAACGCTAGCACGGATTTGGTGGCAGGGAGAGGCAGCGTTTGCAGATGGCGTGATGCCATGCTTAACGTCTTGGCTAGCGCAGTTTGAGAGCGGGCGGCCAACACAGACTAATATCTGCGCGCCTGAGCAGCTAAGCGATGTAAAGCCAGTACTAAACGCGGTTACGACGCAGGGGTAACGTTTCAATTTGCGGTGAATTGGGGTTTAATGCAGGCATTGACGCTAACGCTAAGAGAGCCAGCATGCAAATATGGGTAGATGCGGACGCTTGTCCGGTCGCGATGCGCGAGATGATAGTGCGCGCGGCACACCGAACGCACATTCAAGCCACCTTTATTGCCAACCAGTTTATTCGTTTACCGCCGTCGCCTTATGCCAGCGCACGTCAGGTCGAGAAGGGCTTTGATGTGGCGGACAACCAAATTGTTGCCGAGGCAGAGGCGGGCGATTTGGTGATCACCCAAGACATTCCGCTGGCGGATGAAGTGATTGAAAAGGGCGTGACGGTGATTAACACCCGCGGCGAATTGCTGACCAAAGAAAACATCCGCGCCCGGCTTAATATCCGTGATTTTATGGAAACCATGCGCAGTAGCGGTGTGCACACAGGTGGGCCTGCTCCGCTTGGTCCGCAGCAAAAACAAGCCTTTGCCAATCAGCTTGATAAATGGCTGGTTAAAGCCCAGCGTTATCATGCTGCGCGAGCAAAATCGTCTGATTAAGCCTGCGCGCTTTTTCTCTCACTAAATAGCTCTCCTTACTCAATTTTTTCTGCTGACTAAATAGCAACCGGTGCCCACTCACTATCGGCGAAGTGGGCAATCAGCGCATCCAGCAGCGCACGCACCGCTGGTGGCTGGTTGCGACGTGACGGATACAAGGCGTAGATATCCATTGCCTTGGGTTGCCAATCGGGGAGCACGACCTCCAACTGACCTCGCGCAATGGCACTATGAGCCAGATACACCGGCTGCATGCTTACGCCCATGCCCTGAATGGCAGCACTGAGCAAGGTGGTCGCCTCGTTAGCTGAGAGCTTACCTTGCACTTCAACCGCGGCGTGTTCCTCGCCTTTGTCTAAATGCCAAATCGGTCGATCAAACTGCTTGTAACTGAGACAGCTATGCGCGGTGAGATCCTCCGGTGAGCGGATCGATGCATGGGCCGCCAAATAATCCGGTGCCGCTACCAAAACGGAATCACACGCGGCGATCGGACGACCAATTAGGGAAGGGTCGGGGTTGGATGCAATGCGAATGGCTATATCAATCCGTTCCGCAATCAAATCGACCGCCTTGTCTTGTACTTCAATATCTACATCGACCCCGGGGTGAGCGGCCATAAAGGGCTTTACCGCGGGGATCAGTTGCGCAAAACCAAACGACATACTGGTGGCCACCCGCACTTTTCCGGTCAAGCCCGCGTCTTGTTGCCATTGCTGTGTCAGGGCATTGGCTTGTTCAACCCATTGTTCCAGTTGTGGCAAGCTTTGCTCGCCAGCGGAGGTTAACGATACTTTGCGCGTGGTGCGCTGCAATAAGCGCACGCCTAACCAGTCTTCCAGCGCTTCGACATGACGAGTCACCATCGGGCGCGACATCTCGAGACGCTCGGCAGTGGCGGTAAAACTTTGCGTTAGGGCGACATCCACCATGACTCTTGCCGCAGTAAGTTTATCCATGAGTGTGCTCCGAGGTTGGCTATAAACAATATCGATCGTGTGATGCATGGCGACGACGCATCAATATGATCGAAATATGAAACAATGATGCAAATTATTAGCTATATATCCGAACAAGTCGAGCCCGTAAACTGCACAGCATCTCAACACCGAATGCAAACAACGGAGCACGACGATGAAATTGATAAAAACCCTAGCCGCCTCTTTATTACTAACCGGTAGCGCAATGGCAGCAAATAATGCTGAACCCTTGAATTTAGACGTGTATAACGCGGATGGTAACAGCTTTCACGTAAACTCAACCTTGGTGTATGGCGAAACCGAAGCCATGGTGGTTGATACGGGCTTTACTAAAGCAGACGCGCTACGTATTGCTGCTAAGGTGCTGGACTCTGGGAAAGCGCTGACCACTATCTTTATTAGCCAAGCAGACCCAGATTACTATTTTGGTGCGGAAGTGCTGCACGGTATGTTCCCTGATGCAAACGTGATCACCACACCGGCAGTGCGCGCCACCATTGCAGAAAAACTGGATGGAAAAATGGCATTTTGGGGCCCAAAAATGGGTGACAATGCGCCGCAAAATCCCGTGGTACCTGCTGCGTATACCCGTACGTCATTGACACTGGACGGTCGTAAAATTGAAATTCGCGGCGCGAAAGGCGAGTTGGCACATCGTCCGTATCTTTGGATCCCAGCCAACAAGGCGATCCTGGGTAACGTCGCTGTATATGGCAATGTTCACCTTTGGATGGCAGACGCACAATCTGACCAAGCGCGTGAAGGTTGGGCTGCACAATTAGAAGAAATGGCAGCATTGAAGCCTAAAGTCGTGATCCCAGGACACATGACCGCGGGTACGGCACTGAACGCTGACACCATTACTTTTGCCCAGCAGTATTTGCAAGACTTTGCCGAGGCGAAAGCAAACAGCAAAGACAGTGCTGAGCTGATTAAAACCATGCAAGCGAAATATCCGAAAGCGGGTTTGCCGATGGCTTTGGAAATTGGTGCCAAAGTACATATGGGAGAGATGGAATGGTAAACGTCCACTATATTTTTGACCCAATGTGTGGCTGGTGCTTTGGCGCCGCCACCTTGATTGAAAGCCTGAGCAACATCCCTGAGGTTAACTTGCAGCTTCATCCAGGTGGTATGCGAGAGCGTGCGCCGATTGAAGACAGCTTTCGTCAACACATCTTGGCGGCAGATCAGACCATTGCCGATCAAACCGGACAGGCATTTGGTCAAGCCTATCTTGACCGCGTGGCAAGCGACCAGCCGGTAATTTTGGACTCCTTTATTACCGCGCAAGCCATCCTCGCTGCCCAGCAGCTTGATGGTCAGGGTGCAGAGATGCTGAAACGCATCCAGCGTGGCCATTATCAGCAAGGTCGCTCCGTCTATGAAGCTGACACGCTCGCAGAGCTTGCCAGTGAGATGGGGATAGAGGCAGGGGCTTGGCAACAGGCGATGAATCGCGCCAAAAATGACGTGATGCCGGCGGTGAATCAAACCCGTCAATTGATGGCAGCGCATGGCTTACGCGGTTTTCCATCCATGCTGGTGGAGAAAAACGGTCAATGGCAAGCCATCACAGTGAGCCAATACTATCGCCGCCCAGACGCATGGCAGGCGCTCTGGCAAACACTGACTCAGGCATAAAGCAAACAAAAACGGCGAGCACCAGGCTCGCCGTTTTTTGTCGCGATCATTGTTTGTACATTATCACTTGGGTGCAGTCAGCGGCACCGGCTTTTTAGGCTCAAAGCCTTCGATAATACGGCGTTCCAGTGGATGCCCGAGACGTGCCTCAATCATGCGTAAGTTTTTGGTGTTATCTTTTGAGACCAATGAAATCGCTTCGCCTTGAGCACTGGCGCGACCGGTACGGCCAATTCGGTGGACGTACTCGTCGGCCGGGAAGGGCAGATCGTAATTGACCACGCGTTCGAGCGACTCAATATCAATGCCGCGTGCAGCGACACCGGTGGCAATTAAAAATTGGATGTCACCGTTTTTAAAGTTTTCCAGCAGTTGGGTCCGCACGGCTTGGCTGCGTCCACTGTGAAACGCTTCGGCGGCAATGCCCCGTTTTTCCAGCTGGGTGGCGAGTTTGGCGGCGCCGTGTTTGGTTTCGATAAAAATCAACGCCTGTGTCCAGCCATTCTCTTTAATCAAATGACTAAGGAGTGCGGATTTCTTATCTTTATCGATTGGAATGCACCACTGAGTAATGTTGTCTTTCGAGGCATCTCGTGCGGCAATGCTGATTTCTTTGCCTTCATCGCCAATGGTCGCTTTGGCCAGATCGCGCACTTTATTAGACAGCGTCGCCGAAAACAGTAAGCACTGTGTGCTGGCCGGCAAGCGGTCAAGAATATTCTGAATCGCATCGATAAAGCCCATATCCAGCATACGATCCGCTTCATCCAGCACCAGCACTTCCACTTCATCTAAATAGACCGCACGTTGGCTGAGTAAATCCCGTAGTCGTCCTGGCGTGGCGACCAAAATGTCGACGCCGTCGATCAAGGCTTGTTTTTGTGCTTGCTCGTCCATGCCGCCAACCATCGCTAAGGTTTTTAGCTCAGTAAACTGGCTGTCTTGACGTGCGCTCTCTGCCACTTGCAGGGCGAGCTCACGAGTAGGGGCGATGACGAGAGCGCGAGCACGTTTTTTGCGCCCAGCTTCACCGGCAGATAATTTATCGATGATAGGCCAGATAAAACTCGAGGTTTTCCCCGTGCCCGTTTGTGCCGCGGCAATCAGATCATGCCCTTGCTGGATAACCGGAATCGCTTTGGCTTGAATGGACGTTGGCGTGGTAAAGCCGCGTTGGGCAATGGCTTGGCAAAGAGGGTCGTTTAAACCCAGTTTTTTAAATGGCATAACAGACTCAACAAACAAGAAGCGTGTGTCCGCGTTCCCGCTCAGACACACTGAATGGCGTGGAGTCTAGCACGAACCTTACAGCAGCACGACGCAAAATCTGTTGGTGTTCTAGGAACAGTTTGTTCTAGGCCGCGTACTTTCTGAGCTCATGAGGATATACCCGCATACCATTGAGCGTGTTTTCGTACACGGCTTGCTCTCGAAGGTAAGACCAAACATGAGGCTCTGTCCCTGTTTGTGCCGCTAATCGATCGATAACGGCGTCAATATGTCGGCCCGCATAATCTTTATGAGGGGTAAAAAGTTCCTTAATCGCAGATAACATAGCACGCTCCTTATGTGTAACTAAATTACATATTGGTATGTTTAGAGCATAGTTATTGTTTTATTTGTGATCAATGTTTAATTAATATCTGTGCTAAATGACAATTTTGTAATTATATTTCAGTGGTGTGGTCTTATTCAGTAGTTTGGGTTTCTTCTTCTATTGACGGCCTTGACCGAGTGACACGACAAGACGGAAATCGGTTACTCAATAGATATAATAACCCTATTTTTTGTAGCACATTAAAGTGGTTTGAATTTGTTTAATATCAAAGGCAGTGTTTTCGTGTGTGCTAGGGTGACATCATCGAAATTCTCCTATGGAGTGCTTTACCATGCTACTGAATGTCACCGACAAACAAAAAGAAGATAAGATCCCACCGTTGCTTCGATTGGGCTTTCGGCCCTTCTTCCTCTTTGGTGCTCTCTACTCATGTCTGGTTATTATTATATGGAGTGGGCTTTACACGCATCCTGGAATGGTTTCACTGACCGTTCCCTCCCTTTGGTGGCATGCCCACGAGATGCTGTTTGGGTTTTCGATGGCCATTGTCGGTGGGTTCTTAATGACGGCGGTGCAAAACTGGACGGGTGTGCCAGGTACCCGAGGGCTGAAGCTTTTCGCCATTTTTTCATTATGGCTGTTGGCGCGGTTGAGCTTCTGGGTGGATGTCCCAATTTGGTCGAGCCTTGTACTTGATACCCTGTTTATGGCCTGCGTGGCATGGTCGTTGGGTTATCGCGTGGTAGTGACTAAGCGTCAGCGCAATTACCTGTTTATTCCTATTTTAGCGGTGGCGGCCTTACTTAACGCATTGTCTTACGGCGTACTGCTAGGGGAAGTCTCACTACCCATTAATCAAGTTTGGCACAGTACTTTGTTGTGGTTCATGCTGCTTATTAGCGTAATGGGTGGCCGTGTGATCCCGTTTTTCACGGAGAAGAAGTTGGGTATACAGGTGTCCAGCCCACCTGTGTGGCTAGAGCGAGCGATTATCGCTCTGTTTGTGCTACTGATTGGCGTCACTTTGGTGTCCGGCACTGATAACATGGTCGCGCGTGGGTTGCTGCTTACAGCGGGTATTGCGCAATGTGTTCGGCTTTACCGCTGGAAAGGTTGGAGAGCGTACCAGGTACCTATGCTGTTCTCGCTGCACCTATTCTATCTCTTTTTACCGCTTGGCTTGTTATTAAAAGCCTTGGTGATTAACCCCTGGGCATCAAATCTTATCTGGCACTTATTCGCGATAGGTGCGCTCGGTGGCGTTGTCTTGGCCATGATTGTGCGAGTCACGCTCGGCCATACTGGGCGCAATGTCTATCAAGGTCCCACTGTTTCTTGGCTCTTTTATGCCTTACTCATTTCAGCCCTCGTCCGTGTATTTGGCATGTGGTTTTGGCCCGTTTATACCCTAGAGCTTGTTGCTGCATCAGCACTGCTTTGGACGATCAGCTATGGCTGGTTTGCGGTGCGATTTGGCCCTATGCTGAGCCAAGCACGCGCAGATGGCGCGGCGGGGTAATGTATGACGCTTTACCGGACTGTGTTGGATTGATGCTAGGTAGTCTAACGCCTAATCATTGATGAGATGGCTGATAGAGATGGAAGGCGTTTATCAATTAGTAGGTTGTTTATTGTCGTTTTTTCTGGCGAACAACTAACATTAGACCTAATATGCAGTTACACACTTTAAAAGCGCTGTCTCATTTTTAATAATGGATTGAAAGAGGTCGGTTTTATTGCCGCCTCCTTCACTTTGCGTCACGGTGGGCGTGAGGTAGGGTGTTGCAAAAAGGTTGAATGGACGTCATCGCACGGGAACCACAATGAAAAAAACGAACTACTACGCACTGAAGCTGGCGTTTATCTATTTCTTTTTTGCGACCTTGTGGATCTTGTTCTCCGATCGTGTGGTAACTGCTGTAACAGCCAGCCTAGAGATGTACGAATTGGCGCAAGCATTCAAAGGGCATTTCTTTGTGGTGGTGACATCGATTATGCTCTGGCGCTTGGCGAGAAAGAATAACCTAGCGTTAGAGCGAGCGAGTGACATTGATAGTGTGACCGGCTTGCACAGTCCCTCTGTGTTTATGCGTCATGTCGATACTTTGCTTGCCCCACGGGATCAACAAACCTCGTATGTTTTGGTGATTATCGACATTGATGGGTTTACATCACTCACCAATAAACTTGGGTTTGAACGTACCAATCACCTGTTGTCTGACATGGCTCATGCCATTGAGGTATCAACGCTATTCGATAAACTCACGTCGCGCGTCCATGCAGACCGCTTTGCCTGCCTTGTAGCGTTAGACGGTGCTAGCGATATGGCCCTTTATATTGATAGGTTGCACCGTGAGTGTCATCGTCATTTGCAACGATACGATCAAAAAGCCACTTGCTCGATAGGGGTGGCGTTATTTGGGCCTGATGGTGACGATGCCGCCACCTTGATGACGGCGGCTACGCGCGCCCTGAATGATGCCAAAAAGCGCAAAGGGGCGATAACGTATCATGATATTCATTTAACTGAGCAAGCTCAAAAGCGTAGGCAGCTCGTTTCCGCACTCAGGATTGCAATCAATAACAAAGAGATTGAGGTTGTCTTTCAGCCGCAATATCGCTTGGCATCAGGCGAGCTAACCGGCTTAGAAGTATTGGCGAGATGGACCCATGAAACCTATGGTGTGGTGCCACCGAGTACGTTTATCACGCTCGCCGAAGAGCAGGGGTTTTGCGAAGACCTAACGGCGCTCGTGCTCGAAAAAGCTGCCAAGCAGTTACATGATAGCGGTCTGTTGGGAACTGTCATTCAGCGTGTGTCGGTTAATATTTCTGCGGTTGAGTTTAATAGTGAGAGTGCGATCCGGCGTATTGATGACTACTTGCAACTGAATCCAGAATTCGCGCGTTACCTGTGCCTAGAAATAACCGAAACCGCGGCACTTGATGATATTCTTGAGTGCGCACGAGTGGTTGATACCCTCAAACGCCATGGCGTGGCTTTCTCCATTGATGATTTTGGTGTGGGATATACCTCTTTAGGGATGTTTAACCGAATCAACGTCGATGAGATCAAGATTGACCGTAGTTTCATCCAATCGATGGAAACCGACAGTCGTGCCAAAGCGATCACTGCAGGTATTATTGATATTGCCAAACGACTTGACATTAACGTGGTGGCTGAAGGCGTGGAAACGGACACTCAGCTTGCATTGTTGAAAAGCTTTGAGTGCGAATATGCACAAGGTTATTACCTAGGCTACCCTTCTTCGCTATCCGAATTGAAAGTGGCGATGTCTGTTTGAAAGGCGGATACTGAGTAGAGAGTTGATAAAGCACCGCCAAGATTTACCCGCAAAACCATTAAATATCGTATACCAAGCTATCTTTCGCCAAAAATGGCCAATTAAGGCGTTGTGGCTCCATGTCAGTGCCGTTGAAAAAATATCCGCGGTGCGGCATCGCATACACGGTATCGCCCTTTTGATACGCTGCGGCTTGCCACGCATGATGGGTCAAGGTGGCCTCCCACAGTTGTTCACTCTCCCAGCCTTGTGGAGCGAGTGAAACCCGCACCTCGGCACCGACTGGATTGATAGAGACCACACGCATGGGCAGCGAGAGTTGGCTATTGGGTTTATCGGCCAGAGTTAACTCATGGCTGCGCACATACAAAGTGCCTGATTGTTGGGTGTGCGTGTTTAGTGCGGGTTGGATAAAGGCATTGCCATTTTTCCAGACGCCTTGTTGATAGGCACCGGAAAAGACATTTACATTCCCCAAAAAATCAAACACAAAGCGACTTTTCGGCGCAGCATATAGATCAACCGGGCTGTCGACTTGTTCAATTTGACCGTTACTCATCACCACCACGCGATCCGATAGTTCCAGTGCTTCGTCTTGGTCGTGGGTAACAAACACACTGGTAAAAGCCATTTCATCGTGCAGTCGGCGTAACCATTGGCGTAACTCTTTGCGCACTTGGGCATCTAATGCCCCAAATGGCTCATCAAGCAACAGGATTTCCGGCTGTGTCGCTAACGCTCGCGCCAGCGCGATACGTTGCTTTTGCCCGCCTGATAATTGTTCGGGATACCGCTGACCCAGGTGGCCTAACTGCACGACTTCAAGCAGTTGATTAACCCTTTGTGTCATCGTGGCCGGTGAAGGACGCTCGCGCCGCGGCATCACTTGCAAGCCAAAGGCGATGTTCTCCGCCACCGTCATGTGTTTAAACAAGGCATAGTTTTGAAAAACAAACCCGACACGGCGATCTCGCACATGAACGCGGGTGACATCGCGCTCTCCAAACAGGATCTGGCCGCTGTTACTGCTTTCTAATCCGGCAATAATACGCAATAAAGTGGTTTTCCCGGATCCTGAGGGGCCAAGCAGCCCCATCATTTCACCTTGCTCAATGGTGAGTGATAACGGCGATAACGCTTGGAATTGGCCAAAGTGTTTGGTGATATCGTTCAGTTGAATGCGCATGGCTTACGGCTCACTCTGGTTCGTTTGTAAGGTTAAGTGGGCAGGCGTTGATGCACTGCTTTCATCCATCGGCGCGGTACTGGCGTGCACACGACGCTGACGCCATTCCACCAAAGCTTTTAGCGCCAAGGTGGCGAGAGCCATAAAGGCAAGTAATGACGCACAGGCAAACGCCGCTTGGGTTTGGTAGTCCTCATAGAGCAGCTGTACCTGCAAAGGCAGGGTATTGGTTTGACCGCGAATGCTGCCTGACACCACAGCGACCGCACCAAACTCGCCGATGGCGCGCGCATTAGTCAAAATGACCCCGTAGATGAGGGCCCACTTAATATTGGGCAAGGTGACGCGGCGAAAAAGCTGCCACCATGATGCGCCTAACACCACCGCCGCTTCTTCCTCTGCTTGTCCTTGCTGTTGCATGATCGGGATCAGCTCGCGGGCGACAAAAGGGCAGGTAACAAAAATAGTGACCAACACAATGCCGGGTAGGGCAAACATTACTTGAAGATCATGCTCAAATAGCCACGCGCCTAGCCAGCCGTTACTGCCATAAAGCAGCAAATAGAGTAAGCCTGCGACCACGGGCGACACGGCAAACGGGATATCAATCAAGGTGGTGATCAGTTTTCGCCCCGGAAACTGGAAGCGAGTAACGGCCCATGCCAACATCACGCCAAATACGAGGTTGATGGGCACCGTGAGAACGGCCACCAACAATGTAAGGCCAATCGCGTGGTGGGTATCGGGCGCGAGTAAATGCTGAAAATAACTTGTGATGCCATCGGCGAAGGCAATGGAAAAGATGCTTACCAGTGGCACAACCAACACCAGCGCCACGAGCAGCAGCATAAGCGCGATTAAACTGCGCCTGATCCATGGGGTATCACCGATTCTCACCGTGTTTGTACTCATAAGGTGTCCTTATCGCCCGTGAATGCGCTTTAAGTAGCGACCTTGCCAAAGGTTAATGGCAAATAACAATGACAGGGATGCCATCAAGATCACCGAGGCAATGGCGCTAGCCGCTGGAAAGTCAAATTCTTGCAAGCGAACAAAGATCATTAGCGACGTGATCTCGCTGACGTAGGGCATATTGCCAGCAATAAAAATGACCGCGCCGAACTCGCCCAAGCTGCGGGTAAACGATAAGGCCACACCCACTAACAACGCTGGCTTGATGGTCGGCAGAATAATCCGCCAAAATACCGCAGCGTCGCTCGCCCCGAGCACAGTACCGGCCTCTTCTTCCTCTTGGGAAATTTCCTCCAACACGGGTTGGACGGTACGCACCACAAACGGCAAGCTGGTAAACATCATGGCAATCACGACCCCAAGCGGCGTGTAAGCAACTTGGATACCGACGTTAGCAAGCACACTGCCTATCCAGCCGTTATCGGCGTACAGGGTGGCGAGCGTGACACCGGCAACGGCGGTGGGCAGGGCAAACGGCAAATCAACCAGCGCATCGACCAAGCGTTTGCCTGCAAAATCGTATCGCACCAGCACCCACGCAAAGAGCAGGCCAATCACACCATTTAGTAGTGAGGCAATCAGCGCCGCACCGGCTGTGACTTTATAACTGGCAACAATCCGTGGGTCAGTGATGGCAAACCAGTATTCTTGCCAACTCATTTGGCTGGTTTGCATGATAAGGCCGCTGGCCGGTAACAGCAGGATTAAGCTGATGAACAGCAAAGACACGCCCAAACTGATGCCAAACCCGGGCAGCACGCGCTGCTGACGTGCTGCCCAAGGTGTGGATTGGCGTTGATACGATAGCGATGGCATAGCGTCTCAATACCTAGAAAACATTAACGGCGTTGTAGTTGGTCGAGTTTTCCGCCACTGGCAAAGTGCGTTTTCATGGCCTGGTCCCAACTCCCTGCGATAGCTTCCACGGTCAGCAATTCGACTTCAGGGAAACGATCGGCATTGTCTTTGACCACGTCAGGATGATGGACGCGGTAGTTAAAATCGGCCAGTAAGCGTTGTGCTTTTTCGCTGTAAAGGTAAGACAAATACTCGGTCGCCAGCTTGGTAGTGCCGTTGCGTTTGGCGTTGCGCTCGACCACGGCGACGGGGAACTCGGCCAAAATCGAGGTTTTAGGCACCACAATATCGTATTTATCACTGCCATATTGCTGGCGGATATTATTGACCTCTGATTCAAAGGTGACCAGCACATCGCCAATTCCGCGTTCAACAAACGAGGTGGTTGCGCCGCGGCCGCCGGTATCAAACACCGCCACATTGGCGAGAAGCTGTTTCAAAAATTGGTCTTGCTGCTCGGTGTTATCTTTGCCGAATGCCTTTTGTGCATAACCGAGTGCGGCAAGGTAGGTATATCGGGCGTTACCAGAGGTTTTTGGGTTGGGGAAGACAGAGGCAACGTCGTCCTTGGCTAAATCATCCCAATTTTCAATGCTCTTTGGGTTGCCCTTGCGCACCAAAAACGCGGTGGTGGAGTAGTACGGCGAGCTACTGTTGGGGAAATTCTCTTTCCAGTTTTTATCGATCAACTTGCCGCGATCGTACAACACCTGCACATCCGTTACTTGGTTGAAGGTGACAACATCCGCTTGCAGCCCTTGCATGATGGCACGCGCCTGCGCCGAGGAGCCACCATGAGACTGCTTAATGGTCACCGATTCTCCGGTTTTTTCTTGCCAGTGCGCTGAAAACAGCGGATTGTAATCAGCAAAAAGCTCACGTGCGATATCGTAAGATGAATTCAAGAGGGTTTGCTCGGCGGCAGATACCGGCGCCGCGCTGGTGGCAAGCAAGGCCGAAAGAGCCAGAGTTTTGAATACCTTCATTGTTAAATCCTTGATGGCCGTTTGTTGCTGTGATCAGCAAAGAAAGTTGGGATAGGTCACAGAATAAAAGCAATTGAAGGGAATAAAAAACAGTTTAAATATAACCATTTTGTATATGTTAGTGAAAAAATGTCTGCGTGTCGTATCAAGCCTCCTTGTAGGATGTGGCGGTAGACAGTCTCTTACGCGGTGTTGAGAGCATCCATCAGGCAGGCAATTCATGAAACATGAAGAGGTAAACAACGTGGCTGATTTCCCCACGCTTGAAGACTATGTGGGTCAGACCCCTTTGGTGCGCTTGCAGCGGTTAGCCGCAGCCACAGGCAGCACTGTTTTAGTCAAACTCGAGGGCAATAATCCGGCCGGTTCGGTGAAAGACAGACCCGCACTCAATATGATCGTGCAGGCAGAAGCGCGGGGTGATATCCAACCCGGCGATACCTTGATTGAAGCGACCAGTGGCAACACAGGGATCGCGTTGGCGATGGCGGCGGCGATTAAAGGTTATCGACTGATTTTAATCATGCCTGAAAACGCCACACAGGAGCGCAAAGATGCCATGCGAGCCTATGGCAGTGAGTTGATCCTCGTCTCTCAAGCGGCGGGGATGGAGGGCGCTCGCGATTTAGCTTTATCCATGCAAGCACAGGGCAAGGGCAAAGTGTTGGATCAGTTCAATAACCCGGATAACTGGCGGGCGCATTTAATGGGTACGGGGCCAGAAATTTGGCAACAGAGTCAGCAACAAATCACCCACTTTATTGCCAGCATGGGCACCACAGGTACCATTGTGGGAACCTCAAAGTACTTAAAAATGCAAAATTCCGCGATTAAAACCATTGGTTTACAACCGACAGAGGGGAGCGCGATTCCTGGTATTCGCCGCTGGCCAGCTGAATATCTTCCCGGCATTTATACCGACGAGCACATTGATGCAGTGATGGACATTTCCGAGCAAGATGCGAAAGAGACCGCGCGCGCCCTCGCCAGAGAAGAGGGTATTTGTGCAGGGGTTAGCTCGGGTGGTGCCGTGTTTGCGGCCCTGCAAGTCGCCAAAGCCGAACCCGGCTCTGTGGTGGTGGCCATTGTTTGCGATCGCGGCGATCGTTATTTGTCGTCTGGGTTGTTTTCGTAACCGTTTACTGGCGAGCATAAAAAAGGTGACCCATGTGGGGTCACCCAGTTGAATTTGAACATAGTGTTCGCACTACGCTGTGGCGAATTTGTAGGTGCGATAGCCACCAATTAAGTTGCGGGCTTTAAAGCCATTGTTGACTAGCTGGCGGTAGGCGACGTTGCCGCGCAGACCGACTTGGCAGTACACCACAATTTCTTTGTCTTTTGGCAGCTCATTAATGCGTCCGCGCAGCTCGTCGACCGGAATATGCACATCGCCTTCAATGTACTGGCTGTTTTCGCGCTCTGGCGCATTGCGCACATCGAGTAGCACTTGATCGTCGGTAAGCTTTTCTAACTCATCAAAGTGGATCGGCGTCGCGTCACCTTTAAGAATATTGGTGGCCACAAAGGCCGCTTGGTTAATCACATCTTTGGCACTACCGTAAGGTGGCGCGTAAGTCAACTCTAAGTGTTGAAGCTGCTCGACTGTCATACCAGCACGCTGCGCGACCGCCATGACATCAATGCGCTTATCAATGCCATCTTTACCCACCGCTTGTGCGCCTAAAATCGCGCCGGTATCTGGGGCAAACAGCAGCTTAAATGAGACGATTTCCGCGCCAGGATAATAACCGGCATGACTGGCGGCGTGAACATAGACCTTTTGATAGTCGATATCAGCGTGCTTGAGTTGTTTCTCGTTTTGGCCCACCGAGGCGACGGCGAGATCGAACACTTTACAGATGGCGGTGCCTTGGGTGCCAAGATAATGCTCAGTGCTTCCTAGCATGTTGTCAGCGGCCATCCGCCCTTGACGGTTCGCCGGACCTGCCAGTGGTACTAACGTCGGTTTATGGGTCACAAAGTCGATTTCTTCGACTGCATCGCCGACCGCGTAAATGTCGGGGTCTTGGGTCTGCATGGTGCTGTTGACCACAATGCCGCCTTTTTCACCAATGGCAAGGCCCGCTTGTTGCGCCAGCGTGACTTCAGGCTTAACGCCAACCGCCATAATCAAAAGCTCGGTATCCAGTTTGTCGCCATTGTTAAGTGTCAGACGTAAAGCGCCTTCTAGGTGTTGCGGCTCACTCGGCTCGCCGGCATCATCACTGGCGACATGCGTGGTGGGAATAAACTCGGCGGTCTCCAGCGCTGTGCCTAGGCGTAAATCCACTCCTTGATCGCGAATGCTCTGGTGGGCAAAGCCGGCCATTTCGCGATCAACTGGCGTCATGACCTGATCGGCCATCTCCAATAGGGTGGTTTTAATCCCGCGTTGATGCAGCGCTTCCATCATCTCAAGGCCAATAAATCCTCCGCCAACGACAGTCGCATGGCTGGGGTTATTCATATCAATGGTATGCAAAATCGCATCCATATCTGGAATATTGCGGAGCGAGTGGGTCAGCGGGTTATCTAAGCCAGGAATGGGCGGCATGATGGGGGCCGCACCTGGGCTTAACAACAACTTGTCGTAGCTTTCTTGATAATTGCTACCATCGGCACGGGTGACGGTAACGGTTTTGGCCTCGCGATTAATCGCAGTGACTGTGCTGTTGATGCGCACATCCACATTAAAGCGGGCACGAAAACTATCTGGGGTTTGCAGCAAGAGTTTACTGCGATCGGTAATATCTCCGCCGATATGATAAGGCAAACCACAATTAGCGAACGAGACGTACGGGCCACGTTCGAACATGATAATTTCGGCTTCTTCACTTAAGCGACGGGCGCGAGCGGCGGCAGAGGCGCCACCAGCGACGCCGCCAATAATTACGATTTTGGTCATTATGACTCCATCAAGCGTTGCTTAGTCCAAGTTTTTTCAGGAAAAAGGCAGCCGGACAAATCCCTGTAAACGCACTTTGGATCAGGTTTACGCCAATGAAGACGGTTAGCCAAACAAATTGGCTGTGAACTGTGAGGGTAAGCACGACAGAAAGTAGCACCATCATGCCAGCGATTACACGTACGCCATTATCAATTGTCATAGCAAGACTCCTTTGCATCCTCTATTCGATTCCCCGACAGACCGAACCGCTTTGGCTCGAACGCCTTCAGTGTTTGTCGGCACTGGGATCACTCTAGAAGTTATATTTAGAAAAGTCTAATAATATTTAAACTAAATTAGAATTGACTAAATAAAATGGCGCGCTAAGCTATGAGTATTGGCGAGAGAGGAGTAGGCGATGGCAGAGTCAACGGTGCCGTTTGAGGCAGAAAGCATACCTGACATGGACATTGTTGCCATGCGTGAGCAAGCGTCTTTGGTGGCGACCATGTTGAAAGTGATGGCCCATCCTGAGCGATTAATTGTGCTGTGCCAGCTTTTGGCCGGAGAGCGCTCCGTGGGGCAATTGCTGCAAGGGTCGTCGCTCAGTCAGTCGGCGTTTTCCCAGCACCTTAGCGTGTTAAAGCGGCATCAACTGGTCAAGGTACGTAAGTCATCCCAGCAGGTGTTTTATCAGCTCAATGACCCCCACGTCGCGGCGATTATCGCCACCTTGCAGCGGCTCTATTGTGCCTGATGTGTCTGAATCTGAGCGATCAGCATACATTCATTGCCCGTCGATGCGCTAAGTTAATTAATATTCAGCGTTTTTACTTATCGTTTTCTTGTCGTTACTGACATCAGCCAAAGGATCGAATATGCGAGATGCCCAGCCACAAGGTCAGCTGATCACCCGAGTAATGAACAGCTTCTTCCCGCCTATCCTCATCGTGCTCGCACTGCTGGTCGGGGCGGCGGCGCTGTGGCTTACACCCAAAGAAGAAGATCCGCAAATCGTGGTGCCAATGGCAGATGTGGTGGTACAAGCGCCTGGTTTGAGTGCGCCACAAGTGGCAAAGCAGGTGACGCAGCCGCTCGAGAAAAAAGTCAGTCAAATTGATGGGGTGGAGTATGTGTATTCCACCACCCAAGCAGGCTCCGCGTTGGTCACGGTGCGCTTTTACGTGGGTGAAGATCGCGAGTCTGCCTTGGTGAAACTTTATAACAAGCTGTACGCCAATCAAGATGCGATCCCAGCTGCTGTGAGCGCATGGGCAATCAAGCCGGTGGAAATTGATGATGTGCCGATTGTGATTGCGGCACTGCGTAGCGAAAACCCTGACCAGCTCGACCATTATGCGCTGCTCCGTATTGCCGAGCAGGCCACTTTGGATCTCAAAGCCCTTCCCGAAACCAATGCGGTGAAGGTGGTAGGTGGTGTGCCGCGTCAGGTGTTGGTCACGCTCGATCCTGCCGCCATGGCTAGCTATCAGATCAGTGTGTCCGATCTCACCAATGCCTTCTCATTAAGCCATCAAAAGCGAGATGTCGGGGATATTCAGCATCAGGGTGAGCGCTATGTATTAAAAACCGGCCAGTGGTATCAAAGCCTTGAGGAGATACGTCATTTAGTGGTGGCGGTGGTCAATGGCAAACCTGTGTACCTGCAGGATGTGGCCGAATTATCTGACGGTGCGCAAGAGCCCACCACAGATACCTGGATCCAATCGACGGATGATAGCCAGCCGCATCCAGCGGTGTTTCTCTCGGTGGCCAAGCAAAAAGGCTCGAACGCGGTGAGTGTGGCCGAGGATGTCACCGCCACGCTCAATCATCTGGTCGCCACGCAATTTCCTGAGGGCGTGAGCGTTGAGGTTATTCGCAATTACGGTCAAACCGCCGATGCCAAAGTGAAAAACTTGGTGTCCAGCCTCGGTATTGCGGTGCTCACCGTGGTGGTCTTTGTTGGCTTGTTCTTAAACTGGCGCAGTGCCTTAGTGGTGGCAATTGCCATTCCCATCAGTTATGGCGCGGCATTAGGGCTGGATTTAGCCTTTGGCTATTCGATTAACCGCGTCACCCTGTTTGCGTTAATTTTGGCGCTGGGACTGATTGTTGATGATCCGATTGCCAGTATCGACAACATTGAACGGCACCTGACTCATGATAATAAGCCGCGTGGACGCACGATTGTGCTGGCGATGTTGGAAATCAAACGCGCATTGATCATGTCGACGGTGGCGATTGTGATTGTATTTACCCCGATGTTTTTTATCACCGGCATGATGGGGCCGTATATGGCGCCCCTTGCATTCAATGTGCCGGTCAGTGTGGTGATCAGTACCTTGGTAGCGTTTTTAGTCACCCCTTGGCTTGCCAAAAAAATTGTCCGCGCTTCCAATAAAGGTGATGACTATCGCATAGAGACCACGCCGCTGTACCGTGGCTACCGACGCGTGTTGCTGCCATTGCTGGAAAACAATCGTCGCGCCAAAGCATTTTTATGGCTAGTGGGCGTGTTGTTCGTCATCGCCGCCTTGCTGCCTGCTTTGCGCCTCGTGCCACTCAAACTCTTGCCGTATGACAATAAAAACGAGTTTCAGGTGGTACTGGATTTGCCGGAAACCGCCAATCATGTTGATACCTCCAACGTGCTGCGAGAAATGAACCGTTATCTACAAACGCAAGCCGAGGTGTTGTCGGTATCCGGCTTTGCCGGGCTCGCCTCACCGATGGATTTTAATGGCATGGTGCGACATTACTTTACTCGCCAAGCGCCTTACCAGGGTGAACTGCGTGTGGTGCTGGTGGATAAGCACCGGCGCACGTTGCAATCGCATGGCTTGGTCACCCGCATGCGTGATGAATTAGAAGCCATCGCAGCAAAATATGATGCCGAGGTGCAATTAGTGGAAATGCCGCCGGGGCCGCCGGTGCTGGCAACCATTGTCGCGGAAGTGTATGGCTCACCAAGCACGCCTTATTCAACCCTGCAAGCGCAAGCGACGCAGGTGGCCGAGCGATTAAAGCGTGAAGCCTTGGTGTCAGAAGTGAGCACCAGTATTCAAGGGCCTCTATCGAGCTGGCAGTTTGTGGTGGACCAAGAAAAAGCCGCGTTGTCGGGTATTGCCGTGGCCGACATCAACCAAGCGCTCAGGGCCGCGAACCAAGGGGTCACGCTGGCCCATTTAGCGGATGCCGATGAAATGGATCCCTTGCCCGTGAGGCTGCAACTTGCGCCAGATGCCCGTGATCAACTTGATGCGCTGCTTGCACTGCACGTACGCGGTCGGGCTGGAGTGGCTAAACAATCGATTCAAGGTGCCTTGGTGGATGCGCCGCAGCCGCTGGTCGCCTTGAGTGAGCTCGGTCATTTTACGCGGCAACCGGTTGATCAGCCTATCTATCATAAAAACTTGCGCCCCGTCGTGTATGTGTACGCCGAACCCACTGGACGCGTGCCGGGCGAAGTAGTCGCCGATGTGATGGCCGACTTTAATCAACCTGAATCGGATAGTGCTCGCCCGCTATCAGCGCGTAGTTATCTGGATAATGGCGCGGGTG
This sequence comes from Salinivibrio sp. IB868, assembly GCF_001995655.1. Classification (NCBI taxonomy): domain Bacteria; kingdom Pseudomonadati; phylum Pseudomonadota; class Gammaproteobacteria; order Vibrionales; family Vibrionaceae; genus Salinivibrio; species Salinivibrio sp. IB868. The sequence continues at coordinate 2,527 of NZ_MUEW01000004.1, read as the reverse complement.
ATGGCTGGCAAGTTGATGAGGGTATCGAGGTGGTATGGAGTGGTGAAGGAGAGTGGAAGATCACCATTGATGTCTTCCGCGATCTGGGGATTGCCTATGGCGCAGCACTGCTGGGCGTCTTTATTGTGATGCTGATACAAACTGGGCTACCGGCGGTATCGGGTATTATTATGCTCGCGATCCCGCTGACCGTGATTGGCATCATGCCGGGTTTTTGGTTGCTCAATGGCTTAAGCGGTGAGATCAACGACTACCCAAACCCGGCGCTATTCACCGCCACCGCGATGATTGGCATGATTGCATTGGCAGGGATTGTGGTGCGTAACTCACTGGTGTTGATTGAATTTATTCAACAGTCACTTGCACAAGGCATGGCGCTGAGTGAAGCCCTAGTACAAGCGGGCGCGGTGCGAATGCGGCCTATTTTGCTTACCGCCGGCACCACCTTATTGGGGAATGTGATTATCACCCTCGACCCTATTTTCAATGGCTTAGCGTGGGCAATTATTTTCGGCATTGCCGCGTCTACCGTGTTTACCTTGCTGGTTGTGCCTGTGGTGTACAACCTCGCGTATCAACATCACCCGACCCATGGCTTATCAGTAGAAGGAGAGGATGCATGAAGGCAAAAAAAGGCTTACTCGCACTGGTGCTAGGCACTGGGTTATTGGTGTTATTTTTGGCGATGGCTGGCGTCTTTACCGAGAAAGTGGCGTCAGAATCGCCCCCCAAACCTGTCGCAAGCGATATGAAAACGCTAACACTGGAAGCGGTCGAGCAGCCGCAAACGCGTACCTTCTCGGGTAAGCTAGTGGCACGACAAAACGCCACGCTGGCAGCGCGGATGACGGCCACCGTCGCGGAAGTGTTGGTTGATGTCGGTGACCGCGTTGAGCAAGGGGATGTGTTGCTGCGTTTGGATAATGCCGACCTCAGTGCCAAAGTTCGCCAAGTGCAACAAGCCTTGGCCTCGGCGCAATCGCAACTGAATACCGCGCGCAGTGACTACCGACGAATGGAGACCTTGTTGGCGAAAAAGCTGGTGCCTCAATCTCAGTTTGATGAAGCGGAAAATCGCTTAAAAACGGCGCAGTCTGATTATCGCCGCGCCCTTGCTGCGGTGGACGAGGCAGAAACCCAATTTGGTTTTAGTCTGGTGCGAGCGCCTTTCTCAGGCGTGATCACGGAAAAGATCATCAACCAAGGTGATACGGCAACACCGGGCGCGGCGATGTTATCGCTGTATAACCCTGCCAGTATTGAAGCGGCGGTGAATATGGCTGAGTCTGTTTTGCCTTTTGTGGCGATTGGCCAATCGTTAACGGTTGAATTGCCCACCTATGATAAAACGCTGATAGGTATGGTGCGCACGATGACGCCCGCCGCCGATGTGAGCTCACGCAGTTATCGTGTCGTGGTGACACTGCCTCATTCGGATCCTAACGATAGCTTGCTGCCAGGCATGTTTGCAAAAGTGACCGTGTCACAAAAGTCCGAACCTGTGCTTTACTTACCGAGCAATGCGTATTATCAAATTGGACAACTTAACTATGTGAAGGTGCTCGACGCGGGTAAGGCCAAGACTCGGCTGGTATCGCTCACAAAGCAAGGACGCGTACGTAAGGGGTTAAAGCCTGGCGAGGTGGTTATATTGAATCCGTAAAAAATGCAGTGATTCAGGTCGCATTATGGAGAATATCGTCAATACTTAAGGTGAGTTTTCCTAAAAGGAGTTCACTATGAAAATAGCGACACTTTCTGCAACCGCAATCGCCGCGACAGCACTCACTGGTTCCCTACTATCTGGGCCAGCGCTCGCTTTAGAGACATCATCACTCAAAGCCTGTGGAGACGGTGCTGGTTGGCCACCATATACCTTTGAAAAAGGCGGACAAGTGCAAGGGTATGATGTTGACGTCCTTGACGCGATATTCGGCAAAGAAGGGGTTGATGTTTCGGTCGAAATGCCTCCTTGGAAACGTTGTGTACTGCAAACGAAGGCCGGCAACTATGATATCGCCCTCAGTGCTTCGTACAGTGAAGAACGAGATAAAAATTATCTTCTTACTGATTATTACTATACGTTACAGCCTAGCTATATTTATTCGACAAGCCAACATCCTAATGGCTTGAATATAAACTCAGTGGACGATTTAAACGGCCTAAGAATGTGTGGCTTACTTGGCTATAATTATACCGGTTTTGGTGTTGACGACAGTAAAGTCAGAAAATCAGCAAAAAGTTTCGAACAGCTCGTGCAAAAAACGGAAGCAGGACGCTGTGATGTCTTCTTGGCGCGTTACGAAATATTGGCTGGATTTAAAGTTTCCCAAGGGACTGATTATCTCGCCGGTGGTATGAAAGCTGAACCTATTCCGGGCAACAGTGGGGATAAGTTCCACATGATGATCTCGCGTGAGCATCCAGAAGCCATGGAAATAAAAGCCACGCTGGATGCCGGGTTTGAGTCAATGCGTAACGCCGGTGAATTACAGTCTATTCTCGATACTTATATTAAATAAATGGT
>NZ_MUEW01000030.1:0-1270 GCF_001995655.1 Salinivibrio sp. IB868 | reverse complement strand
GTTCCCGGGCCTTGTACACACCGCCCGTCACACCATGGGAGTGGGCTGCACCAGAAGTAGATAGCTTAACCTTCGGGAGGGCGTTTACCACGGTGTGGTTCATGACTGGGGTGAAGTCGTAACAAGGTAGCCCTAGGGGAACCTGGGGCTGGATCACCTCCTTACTGACGCTATTCTTGCGAGTGTTCACACAGATTGTATAGGTTGAAAGTCAAAGAGATACGAATGCCTTAGTAAAAGGCTCGTACCTTAGATGGGTCTGTAGCTCAGGTGGTTAGAGCGCACCCCTGATAAGGGTGAGGTCGGTGGTTCAAGTCCACTCAGACCCACCAATTTCTYCTGATGCTGCGTTAGTGCATTCCTCGTTTAGCGAACTAAACGTCGAAATACACTGCCTTGCCTCAAAAGAAATTGGCACCAGCATCTAAGGGATTCATGATGGGGCTATAGCTCAGCTGGGAGAGCGCCTGCCTTGCACGCAGGAGGTCAGCAGTTCGATCCTGCTTAGCTCCACCACTTTTTAAGCGCATTTATGRTGATAAGTGTCTTTAAAAAGTGGTTTATCGTATTGATAGAATCACATGCTCTTTAACAATCTGGAAAGCTGACAAGTCATTCTTAAAGAATGACAGTAAAGTTCTCAATCAGTGACAGAAATGTCACTCACACAATCAAGTGTGCTTGGGCTTTGTCTTATTTGATAAGCAAAGTCTCTATTTTGAGTCCGGCAAAAACAAAACCTTAATTGGTTGATGATTCAACACTGAGTGGTTTTGCGACGCAGATTTCTTTTTTAGACAATCTCGCGCGAGGCGTTTGTCGCGGGGAGCGTAACGTGTTACGTGACCAAGCANAATGTCACTCACACAATCAAGTGTGCTTGGGCTTTGTCTTATTTGATAAGCAAAGTCTCTATTTTGAGTCCGGCAAAAACAAAACCTTAATTGGTTGATGATTCAACACTGAGTGGTTTTGCGACGCAGATTTCTTTTTTAGACAATCTCGCGCGAGGCGTTTGTCGCGGGGAGCGTAACGTGTTACGTGACCAAGCAAACGGTGAGCAAGAGGCCGTATAAAAGAGAAAGATCGAGCAAAAAGACCTCTTGGGGTTGTATGGTTAAGTGATTAAGCGTAGACGGTGGATGCCTTGGCAGTCAGAGGCGATGAAGGACGTACTAACCTGCGAAAAGCGATGGTGAGCTGGTAAGAAGCATTTGAGCCATCGATGTCCGAATGGGGAAACCCACCTGCATAAGCAGGTATCTTAGTG